>RGWK01000232.1 GCA_010029775.1 Gammaproteobacteria bacterium | reverse complement strand
CCGCCACCACCGCCACCGCGGCGGGGCGCGGATCGGTCAAGACTCCTCCAACTCGAGGCCGCAGCCGCGGGCGAGTTCGGCGAAGCCGGGGAAGGACGTGGCGACATTGGCGGTATTCACCACCTCGATCGGCGCCGAGGCCTGCAAGGAGGCCATGGCAAAGGCCATCGCGATCCGATGATCTCCCCCGCTGTCGACGGTGCCACCGGAGAACACGGGCCCGGACGCCTTGCGACCTTCAATCAACATCCCATCAGGCAACACGCGGTGCCGGACGCCAAGTGCCGTCAGACCCCGAGACATCACGGCGATGCGATCGGTCTCCTTAACGCGCAACTCTTCTGCACCACGCAGAATCGAGGGCCCTTCCGCACAGGCTGCAGCGATGAAGAACACCGGAAACTCGTCGATGGCACGCGGCACGAGTTCGAGCGGCACCTCGATGCCACGGAGAGAGGCCGGACGCACGAGGAGGTCGGCCACCGGTTCAGGCCCGTGGGTCGACAACCCCTCCACCGCGATGTCCGCACCCATGGCGCTCAGGATCTCGAGCAATCCGGTTCGAGTCGGATTCATGCCGACGTTGCGCAGCCGCAAAGTGCCCGCGCGCGCGATGCTGCCACCGACCATGAAAAACGCTGCGGAGGAAAAGTCGGACGGCACGTCAATACGCGTGCCGCGCAGCCGCTGCACCGGCTTCACCGCAATCGTGGTGCCCTCCTGCCGAAGCGGCACGCCGAATGCTTTGAGCATACGCTCGGTATGATCGCGTGATGTTGATGGCTCGGTGATCCGTGTTTCGCCACTCGCCCGAAGACCCGCGAGCAATAGTGCTGACTTGACCTGTGCACTCGCCATCGGGCTTTTGTACGGAATGCCACGCAGTCGATCCCAGCCACGAACAATGACGGGCGGCGTGCCCTCTCGTGTCTCGATGCGCGCGCCCATCATGCGCAGCGGCAGCGCCACACGCTCCATCGGACGCTTCATCAATGATGAATCACCGATGAGCGTCGCTTCGAATTTTTGCCAAGAAAGCAGGCCGATAAGCAGGCGCATCGCCGTGCCCGAATTGCCGAGATCAAGCGGCGCACTCGGCGCCTGCAAAGAAAACAAGCCACCGCCGCGAACCCGAACCGATTGTCCGCCATCCTGCTGGATGCGCACGCCCATGCCGCGCAAGGCTTCGACGGTGCTTAGACAGTCTTCGCTTTCAAGGAAGCCCTCGATTTCCGTCAACCCCTCCGCAATCGCCCCCATGAGCAAAGCCCGATGCGAAATCGACTTGTCACCAGGCACGGTGAGCTCGCCCTCGACCGAGTCAACCGGTGAGAGGCGCCAGCGAGCAGAGGTTTCGGATTCGGAGGCAGGGCCAGACATAGACTGCCCCGAGTTTACAGGACTGCGCGCGGATAGGAACCCAGCACCCGATACAGGGAGGCCCGGGTCTTAAGCCGAGCCAGCGCTCGGGCGACGGGCGGGTCGTCCCGGTGCCCCTCGAGGTCGATGAAGAACACATAGTCCCACTTTCGACGCTGTGAGGGGCGTGACTCGATGCGCGACAGACTCACTTTGTTGCGGGCCAAAGGCTCCAGCAGCCGATGCAGTGCCCCCGGGGCCTCCGTGTGCCCCGTTGAGACCAGCAGGGTCGTCCTATCGTGGCCACTCGGGCCGAACATGCGCCGCCCGATGATCAGAAACCGGGTGGTGTTGTCGGGGCGATCCTCAATATCTGCGCAGAGAATCGTCAGCCCATAAACCTCCGCTGCGGTCTCCCCCGCAATGGCCGCCGTGCCCTTTTCGTCTCGCGCCCGCCGCGCGGCCTCCGCGTTGCTCGATTCGGGAATCAGCTCGACATCGGGAAGATTCTCCTGCAGCCACTGCCGGCATTGCGCGAGCGACTGGGGATGGCTGCAGACACGCTTGATCTCGCGTAACGATTTCAACTTGCCCATGAGGTTCTGGCGGATGCGCAGCTCCACCTCCCCGCAGATATGCAACGGCGAGGACAGGAACCGGTCTAGCGTGTGATTGACGCTGCCCTCGGTTGAGTTCTCGATGGGCACCACCCCGAAATCCGCGGTACCCGCCTCGACCTCGTGAAAAACCTCGTCGATCGTCGACAGCGGCAAGGCCCGCGCCGAGTGGCCGAAATGCTTGTAAACGGCCGCCTGCGAGAACGTGCCCTCAGGCCCGAGGAAACCGATCTTGAGCGGTTCTTCCTGCGCGAGACACGCCGACATGATCTCGCGGAACAGCCGAACGATTTCCTCGTCGCGCAGCGCGGCCGAGGCTGCGCCCCGGGTTCCCTTCTCACGACCCGCGGCACGGGCCGCAGCGTTACGCTCAAGCGCCATGCGCAGCACCTGCGCCTCGCGCTCCGGCCGATAGAAATCCACCAGCCGGCCCTGTTTGCTCTTTGAGATGCCGACCTGACGCGCCAAGTCGGCCCGCTCATTGAGCAGCGTGTGCAACTGCCGATCAACGGCGTCGATGCGATCGCGCAGGTCTGCGATCGGTGCCGTCATGGCTCGGTCACCGCTCGGCACGCTCCGCTTCTTTTTGGCTTTCCTACTGACCACCCCTGCCCCCTTCACAGCGCTTGGGCCGAGAGTACGACATCGATGAGACGAATTCGACCCGGCAGTTCAACGCCATGACGGCCGCTCAGCCGTGTCGCTGCTGAAAATCACGCATGAAGGCGACCAGCGCCTCAACACCCTGCAGCGGCATGGCGTTGTAGATCGAAGCGCGCATGCCACCAACCGACCGGTGCCCTTCAAGATTCGCGAGGCCCGCCGCCAGCGCCTCGCTGCAAAAGGTTTTCTCTAGGGAGGGATCGGCAATGTTGAACGGCACGTTCATCCAGGAGCGCGCATTGCGGGATACGGGGCTTTTGTAATACCCCGACGCATCGATGTAGTCGTAAAGCAGGCTGGCCTTGCGATGGTTACGCTCACCGATCGCCGCAAGCCCCCCTTCCCGCTTCAGCCACTGGAAAATGAGCCCCGCGATGTAGATGCCGAACGTCGGCGGGGTGTTGAGCATCGACCCCTCCTGCGCCATCACCGCGTAATCCCAGATCGGCGGTGTATTGGCTCGCGACCGTCCGAGCAGATCCTCACGCACGATCACGAGCACGAGACCCGAGGGACCGATGTTCTTCTGTGCTCCAGCGTAGATGACCCCGAACCGGCTGACGTCGATGGGCCTCGACAGGATGGTGGAGGACATGTCGGCGACCAGCGGCACAGTCCCGGTATCCGGAACGTAGTCGAACTCCACGCCACCGATGGTTTCATTCGGCGTGTAATGCACGTAGGCCGCCTCGGCACTCACTTGCCAGCTGCCGGGCGCAGGGACTGTGGTGTAGTGACTCGCAGCCTCATCGGCAACGACCTCCACCGTGCAGTAGCGCTTCGCCTCGGTCAGCGCTTTCTTCGACCACACACCCGTGTTCAGGTAGTCGACCGTCGCGCCCGGAGCCGTGAGGTTGAGCGGGATCGCCGTGAACTGCCCGGTCGCGCCGCCCTGCAGGAACAGGACCTTGTAGTTCTGCGGAATACCCAACAGCTCGCGCAGATCCCGCTCGGCCTGCTCGGCAACCGCGACAAACGCGGCACTGCGGTGACTGATTTCCATCACCGACATTCCGCTGCCCTGCCAATCGGTCATCTCAGCGCGGGCTTGTTCGAGCACGGGCAGCGGCAGGGTCGCTGGACCTGCGGCGAAGTTAAATACGCGCATGGAGAAACCCGACCTTCAGTGCGGCAAAAATTAGTGAGGCAGCGACTCACCCGAATCGGTTCGCGGCGCCTCTGTCGGAGTGTCTGCCGTCGTTCCGCCGGTCTCATCGACCGCTTCG
>RGWK01000231.1 GCA_010029775.1 Gammaproteobacteria bacterium | reverse complement strand
TCCAGGCGACCTTGCGTGGCCAAAGCGCCCACGGCATTGGGTTCGAGCGGAGTTTTGGGCAACTCGGGCAGTCGCTCGGGCAGCTTGAGCATCTGGGCTTGCGACTCGTCCAGGCCCAGCAAACGAACCAATTCCTCTTGGCTTGCGGTGGCTTTGTGTTGTGCAGTTGCCAACCGGGTGGCCGCATCGGCATAAAAAGATTGCTCGCGGGCGCGGCTGATGCGGTTGAAGTTCCCCACCGACTGCATACGTCGCGCGAGTTCAGCACCCGCCTCAGCGCTCTCAAGCACTTGCCGCGCGTAGCCGAGAGTCTGTTGAGCGGCTACAGCCCGCACCCAAGCTTGACGCACTTGCGTGACACGATCCACCACCTCAGCAGACAAACGCAGTTGCGCTTGCTCGATGCGGCGCTCGGCGGTGCCTGCTCGGACTGGCAGGGTCAAAAGATCCAGCAGCCCAAACGAAAGCGCCCGTCCTAACTCCAGCTCGTCGCCGACCACCATGCGCTCGAAGCTAAAGATGGGATTGGCAATGCGACCGCTCTGTGCCGCATCAGCAGCTTCCACCCAGCCTTGTGCCAGCAGCGCCTGCAAGGCATGGCTGTTGGTTAAGGCGAGTTGAACCGCTTCTTTCTGTCCTAGGGGCTTGGACAGCCATTGGGCCGCAAATTGAGCACGTTGCTCGCGTTCTTGATTGCTTTGGGCCAAGCTCAACTGTCCATCAGTGAAACTTCTGGTCTCGGTGTTGACGCGGCTCACGTTCTGCTCAAGGCTGACGCTGGCACAGCCAGACAAGACCCCAATAGCGGCTAAGGTCACCGCCAGCTTGGTGCGGCGCATTGTGAGCAAGTGCCTCATTTCTTGCCTCCTTCATGGTGTCCAGCGTGGGGATCGGCCGCCGGTGGTGTAGCGGGCGCTGACTGACCGGCTGCAGCTTCCTTGGCGTAGGTGCGCCAGCCGCCAATGAGGCCCACCCGATCATTGGCCTCACGCCAGGATTGCACTGCCTGATCGGCGTAGCCCTTGTAGCTCGCCAAAGTGGAGCTGTACTGCAAACGCGTCGGTATTGGATTGGCCTGGCTTTTCTCTGAAGGCTCTGCCAGCGCGGCACTGGTAGACAGAACGCAGAGCAGCGGCAACAGGCTTTTGGGTAGGGACGGACGAGAGAACATCACTGTGGGCACCTTTCAAACTATGAGCAATGGGAGCGAGTTTGTGTCACCTCCCCTGTCGGGAAGGTGATCCAAAGATGACAATTTTGTAATCTTTCAGCCATATTTCAAAAATACTGTCACACTAGTGGGAAGCAATGGATGGACTAGGCACGTGAAAATACTGATCGTTGAAGACGAACCCAAAACCGGTGAATACCTGCGCCAAGGTCTGAATGAAGCCGGGTTTGTCGCGGATTTGGCGGCTACCGGCAGTGATGGGCTGCACTTGGCCTTGCATGGCGAATACGACTTGGTGATCTTGGACGTGATGCTGCCGGAACTTGATGGCTGGCAGGTGTTGGCATCACTGCGGCGACGCGGGCTGGAAATGCCGGTACTTTTTCTGACGGCCCGCGACCAGGTGGAAGACCGTGTGAAGGGGCTGGAGCTGGGAGCCGACGACTACTTGGTTAAGCCGTTTTCTTTTGCCGAGTTGTTGGCTCGCGTGCGCACCATCCTTCGGCGTGGGCGCGGCAGCGGACTTGATAGCAACGTCCTGCGTGTGGATGATCTGGAATTGGATTTGCTGCGCCGTCGTGTTTCACGGGGTGGGCGCCGCATTGACTTGACCGCCAAGGAGTTCGGCTTGCTGGAGCTCTTGATGCGTCGACAAGGTGAAGTCTTGCCACGCTCGTTGATTGCATCTCAGGTGTGGGACATGAACTTCGACTCCGACACTAACGTCATCGAAGTGGCCGTGCGCCGATTGCGACTGAAGGTTGACGATGGGCAATCGATCAAACTGATCCAGACCGTGCGCGGCATGGGCTACGTGCTGGAAGTGCCGCAGGAGCCCTGAATGTTGCGCCGCTTATCGTTGCCCCGTTTATCGCTGACCAGCCGCCTGAGTTTCTTCTTCACCTTGGTCGCAGCCTGTGTCTTGCTGGGCCTAAGCGGCCTGTTCATGACGGCGGCAGACCGCCATTTCAGCGATCTGGACCGAAGCACATTGCAGGACAAGCAGCATTTGATCGATGACATCCTGACCAGTGCCAATTCTCCCGAAGACCTGCGTTGGCGGCTCTCAGAATCACTCAATCATCATCATGGCCTGTTCGTGCAAGTCACCACGCAGACAGGGCAGAAGCTGTTTGAAACCGATGGATTCCCGGCAACCAATCGCTGGTTGCTCCTCGAGCACGAAACGCTTTTGCATGCATTGAAGGGTGGGCGACACGGGCAGAGGCAATACCGTGTTCAGCAGTTTCATGCCAACGCGCACTACGCGCCCGAGGCCCCTCTTGTGATCATCTTGGCCACGGATACGGCCCACCACCAGCATTTTCTGGATGAACTGCTGCGCACACTTGGGGTATACACAGCAGCAGCCATTTTGGTCAGCGGCCTGCTCGGCTGGACAGCAGTCTATTTGGGTCTTTCCCCCCTGCGGGCCATCAAAGCGCATGCAGCCGCCGTGACTGCTCAACGCTTGCAAGCATGCATGCCAGTTCAGGCCGTGCCCGTAGAGATGGCCGATCTGGCGCAAACCCTCAACCAAATGCTGGAGCGACTTCAAGAAATGCTGGAGCGACTTCAAGACGACTTCCGGCGCTTGTCAGAGTTCGCTTCGGACTTAGCCCATGAGCTGCGTACACCGATCAGCAACATGCTGACCCAGACCCAGGTCACTCTGGCAGCGCAGCGCGATAACACGGCCTATCGTGACATCCTGGCTTCCAATGCCGAGGAGTTGCAGCGTCTGGCCCGCATGGTGGCCGATATGCTGTTTCTGGCTAAAACCGAACGGGGCGTGGATTTGCCGCACAAGGAGCGGTTCATGGCGGCCGATGAAGCCCAGGCTTTGCTCGGCTTCTACGAGGCGGTGGCGGACGACAAAGGCATCAGCCTCACGGCGCAAGGCAACGGTAGCATCGAGGGTGATCGCCTGATGTTTCGCCGTGCGTTGAGCAACCTCCTATCCAATGCGCTGCGCCATACCCCGGCAGGAGGCAACGTCCGGATCATTGTGATCGCCCTGCCAAACGGCACCGAAGTTTCGGTAGAGAACACTGGTGAAGACATTGATCCCGAGGTGCTTCCGCGACTGTTTGACCGCTTCTACCGCGCCGACCCCGCGCGCGCGCATCCCACCTCCGATGGCGCTGGGCTGGGCTTGGCCATCACCAAGGCGATTGTCGAGGCTCATGGTGGCCGCGCCAGTGTGAAGTCTGCGCAAGGCGTCACGTGCTTTTCCTTGGTTTTTCCATACTCGGACGAATGATGTTTTTCACACATTTCTGGATTGAACTTTGAGAAGCAGCCAAGCAGCCTCGGCCTCCCGCCGTGTAATAAGTCCCGGCAGTACTTTCCCGCCGCCATAAATCCACCGTCGCAGCTCCTGTCCGGCCGCAACCCAATCGCGTTGATTGACTCGCCGGCGTAACGTCGACGTCTGCAGCCGTCCTGCACCAAGGTTGAACGCAAAATCCACTATGGCCGAGAGTCGCCCTTCGGGCTCGGCGGCAAGCACCGGGCAGTAGCGCAGCGTTGCGGCCAGCGCCGTTTGCAGGTCACGCGCCAGATAGACCTCAGCCTCGGTCCCAGTGATCGGAGGATGCTTCGGATCGCAAAGATGGCCATAACCAATCGTCCAGTAGCCCGCTGGGCATATGTAAGGGTGTGCGCGGCAGGGGTCGGTCCTCGGCACCCGATGGAA
>RGWK01000024.1 GCA_010029775.1 Gammaproteobacteria bacterium | reverse complement strand
TGAGGTCTACGAAGCACTGAATCTCGTGCTGACGCGCACCATCGCACCGATGCCCATCGTGCTGATCGGCCGAGAGTATTGGGCCAAGGCGGTGGACTTTGCTCACCTCGCCGGGCACGGCTTCATCGAGGCCAAAGATGCTTCTCTGGTGCATGTCGTCGATTCGGGTGCCGAAGCGGCAGCGTATGTGCTGGCTCACTGCGGTTGCGCCGACGCTCCACCCGGTTGATCAAACCACGGTTGCCGGGTGCTCAGCGCCCCGCACCGTGACTCACCAGGGACGCGAGGACCGCGCGCAGCGCCACAAGACTCCATTGCCCGGGAGCCGAGGGTGCAGCCCCCGCCGCGAAAGTCACCGTCGAGCCGAACTGGTGACCAAAGATTCGGCTCAGTGCGCCACGTGCACCCATGGACATGCTGATGAGCGGAATACGCAACAAACGACTGGCCTGCGCAGTCGCTGCAAGCAGCGCGAGCACGTCGTCATCCTCTCGGGGCATCACGGCGACCTTCGCCACATCGGCGCCTAACTGTTGGGCCAGCGAAAACCACTCGAGCATCGTCTCGACCGGCGGTGTTGCGGTGAAATCGTGTCGCGACAGAATGACGGCTGTGCCCGAGCGCCGCGCCGCCTGCACGATGGGGTCGCGATAGGTCGCATCCAGCGCCGACTCGAGATCGACCAACGAAAACAACCCCGACGCGGCCATCGCGGTATGGATCTCGCAGCGACTCGCCGCATCGATCGTCACCGATTGACCGCCCTCGGCCACAGAGCGCCACGTAAAAATCAGCGGAACCTCGCCAGCCGCCGCCTGCAGTTGCGTCGCAATGGCGAGCCACTGCCGAGGGTCGGCCGGAGCATCGAGAAAATCGGCGCGCCATTCGATGAGATCGGGGCCGGCGGCTCGCAAGAACGAGATTTCCTCCAGCAGCGCTGCCACGCTGCGCCCCACGATCGGCACGCATACGAGCGGCGTTCGCTCGGCCCCGAGCAGGCGTCCGCGGAGTTCGAGCGGTTTGCAAGCAGGCATGTCGAGGCACCGAGGGCGAGTGGGAATTGGGTCCTGACAGATTCGAACTGTCGACCAACTCCTTAAAAGGGAGCTGCTCTACCGGCTGAGCTAAGGACCCGTCGCGAGGACGCGAATTCTACACATAACGGGTTGGATCGGGCACGCCTGCGGCCACGAATCCCTCGCGCCGCAAACGACATGAATCACAGCGACCGCAGGCCCGCCCCTCGGGATCTGCCTGATAGCAGGATACCGTCAGGGCATAGTCGACCCCGAGCCTTGCGCCCTCGAGGATGATCTCGGCCTTCGACAACTGCAGCAACGGTGCCTCGATACGAGGTGCGGACCCGGCGACCCCCGCTCGAGTTCCCACTTCGGCCAGAGCCTGGAAGGCGTACGGCGATGGCGGTATCGGTCAGGGCTGACCCCCCAATACCGGCAAGATCCACGCCCATGACGCGGTGCTCGGCAGCACCCAGCGCTCGAGCCACCTCCGCCGCGGCGGCGAGTTCCGAGGAGTGCCGCTGGCCGTAATGCACCGACAAGGCGTGACAGGCAAAGCCGCGCTCCCGCGCGAGGGCCAGCACCGTGGCCGAATCAAGCCCGCCCGACAGCAGCACCACTGCTTTCATTCAACGCACCTCTTCAACCGGGAACATCATCGCCCCGGGACATCGCCCCAGAGATATTTGTGCAGCTGAATCTGCAGACGCACCGGCAATCGATCCTCCAGGATCCAGTCGGCCAGATCACGCGCGGGAAGCTCGGCATGACTGGGCGAGAAGAGCACGCTGCCGCGTCGTGCGAGCCCGCGCTCGAGGACCTGCGAACGGCTCCATTCGTAGTCGGCTCGACTTGTGATCACGAACTTCACCTGATCTCTGGCATTCAGCGCATCGAGCTCGGCATAGAGGTTGCGAGCGTCCTCGCCCGACCCTGGAGTCTTCACATCAACGACTTTCACCACGCGCGCATCGACGGCAGCAAAGCTGATCGCACCGCTCGTCTCGAGGGACACGCGATATCCTGCATCACACAGCGCGGAAAGCAGAGCGTGCACCGAGGGCTGCGCAAGTGGCTCGCCACCGGTGACGCAGACATGCGTCGCTTCGAGTTCGCGCACCCGCTCCAGAATGCGCTCGAGCGACCACCACTCGCCGCCATGAAACGCGTAAGCGGTATCGCAGTAGCCGCAGCGAAGCGGACAGCCGGTCAGACGAACGAACACCGTCGGGATGCCGACAGTATCCGCCTCGCCCTGCAGTGACCTGAAGATCTCGGTGAGCTTCAGGCGCGGTGCCGCAGCGCCGCTCACCGGAGGCTTTGCAGCCGCTCGCGGGCCGTGCGAGCGGCCTCGCTGTTGGGGAAGCGGTTAACGAGATCCGCGAGCGTTGCGCGCGCTGCATCGGGGCGCTTCAACTCGATCTCGGACAAACCTTTCTTCAACAACGCATCGGGCGTCTTCGACGGATCGGTTGGTCGGACACCCACGGCGGCGAACGCCGCGATGGCCCGTTCGTAGTCGCGGGTGACGTAGTACGTCTGACCCAGCCAGTACTGCGCATTGTCGGCGAGCGGATGGTTCGGATGCTTCGCCAGGAATTCCTGCATGCCCGCGATGGCCTCCGGATACTTCCCCGCCTTCAGCGCATCGAACGCCTCGCCGTAGCGCAACTCCGGCGACTTGCCATCGCTCTCGGCCACCACACTGGCGGCCTCACCCCGCGTGCTCTCGGCAGACGTCGCGGGAGTCTCCGCCGATGGCGGCGCCGCCACTTTCGCCGCCGCCTCGGCCGCGGCACGCTCGCGGGCCTCAATGGCGGCGAGCCGTTGCTCGAGATCGGCGGCAATGTCGAGCTGCTGCTTTTTCAGCGCCGCATTGGCCTGGGCCAGTGCATCGGCCTCGCCGCGCAACTCGCGAAGTTCGCGCTCGAGCTCATCGACGCGCTGCGACATCTCGACGAGCGCCTGACCTTTCATGACCTCTTCAAGCTGACCGAGTCGCTGCTCAAGGCCCTCGAGACGACTCTTGGTGGACTGCGCCATCGCCGGCGCAACGAACGACAGCGCAAGGCACAGCACGATGCGACGCATGATCACTCCGCCGTGTACACGAGCTCGACGCGGCGGTTGCGCGCATAGGCGGTCTCGTCCTCGCCTGCAACGGCCGGCTGCTCCTCGCCGTAGCTCACCGTGCTGAGACGCGATTCGGCAACGCCCTGCAAGCCGAGGGCCCGTCGTACCGCCTGAGCCCGTCGCTCCCCGAGACCCACGTTGTATTCCCGGGTGCCGCGCTGATCCGTGTGACCCTCGAGTCGAATTCGCACGCCAGTCCGGCCCGCCATGAAGCGTGCATGTGCGGCAATCAGAGCCTGATCGTCGGAGCTGATCGAATCGCTGTCGAAGGCGAAGTAGATGATGCGTCGGTCGGCGAGCTCCGCGGGCAGTGTCACCGAGCGCGCGGTCAACTCACCGACGGCACCCGCGGAGGCCACGGCATCGGCATTGTCTGGCGTGGCCACGGCGGCGGGCGGCGGGGTGACTTCCGCAGGCGGAGCCTCTTCCTTGCGGCTCGATGTGCTGCAGGCGGCCAGCACGAGCAGCGGCAACACCAGCACTACCGATTTTTTGACCATCACTACATCTCCTAAAAATAGGGCTGAATTATCGCATGATCCGCGGCTTCGGCATCAAGGACGAAACGGCCCCCAAGCCGGTTCGCGCACATCGCCGCTCGTCGCCTGCAGCCGCTGGGCGATGAGCCCATCGGTCGACACCGTGGCCAGCACACCCTGCCCCCGCTCACGACCGGCGTAGATCAGCGTGCCGCCATCGGGCGAGAAGCCTGGCGACTCGTCCTGCGTGCCTTTGGACAACACGCGCACGGCACCGCTCTGCAGATCGAGTACGGCGATCCGATACGCGCTCCCTTCCCGAGTGACGTGCGCCAACTGTCGACCGTCCGGGCTGGGTCGCGCACGCGCGTTGTAGCTGCCCGCGAAACTCACGCGCTGTACGGCTGCCCCTGCCACCGGCGCGGCCCGGTAGATCTGCGGGCCGCCCGCACGATCGGAGGTGAAGTACACGACACTGCCGTCGCTCGCCCACACAGGTTCGGTATCGATCGCCGGATGCTCGGTCACCCGCGTCAGTGCGCCGCTGTCCAACTCCAGTACATGCACGTCGAGGTTGCCCGACGGGGAGGACAGCGTCAGCGCGAGGCGCTTGCCATCGGGTGACCAGGCCGGCGCGCCGTTGACGCCAGCGCGAGCTGACACGCGGCGTCGCTCCGCAGTGCGCACGGTTTGAACATAGATGGCAGCACTCCGAGTCTCGAAACTGACATAGGCGATCGATTCGCCATCGGGCGACCACGCCGGCGACATAATCGGCAGTCGCGATTCCAGAATGGTTCGCAGATTCTCGCCATCGGCGTCGGCCACAAGCAGCCGATACCGCAACGCCGGCGCTACGCCATCAACGGCGACGTAGGCGATGCGGGTGGCGAAAGCACTGCGCACGCCCAATATTTTTTGGTAAACGCGATCCGCGATGCGATGAGCGGCATTGCGCCACGCAGCGGGCGCCGCGGTCACTTGCTCGGCCAGCAGTCGCTGCCCGGTGAGCAGATTGACGAGCTCGAACTCGATCGTCACGCGTCCGTCCGCAGCCGGCAACGCCCGACCCGTGACGATGTAGTCAGCGCGGGTTCGCTCCTGCAGTGCGAAGCGGCCACTTCGCGAAAGATCTTGGCCCACGACCTCGGCGGAGGGCTGCGCGTCGTCAGCGAACGCCGAAATGACGATCGGGACGGGCGCCGTGACACCCGAGGTGATGTCCACCTGCAACTGAGCACGGGCCGAAGCCGAGACGAGCATCAGCGTGGCAGCGACCAAGACGTAGCGCAGAGCGCGGGAGAATCGTTCAATCATTGGGACGGAACCTCAACTCCAGATTGCGTTCGAACAACTCGGGTTCAGGAGGTGGCGGCAGCGGCGAGGCACGAAATACGGCAGCCTCGATCGACTGACGCACGGCTTCATCACCGTTGCACTCACGCACCTCGACGCGAACCACCGTACCTCCTTGAACCTGCGTCACCGCCACGCGGCAATCGATTCCTGCCCGGGCTGTATCTGGGCGCAGCCACGCACGTTGAACCCGCGCCTGAATCGCCGCAGCCCATTGTGCACTGAGCGATGCGCGGCGGGCAGTCTCGGCACGTTGCCGCTCCGCAGCGAGCTCTGCTGTAAGGCGTCGCTGCAGTTCCGCCTCCTTTTCGGCTTGCGCGGCAAGTGAGCGACGCCGCTCCGCCTGCTCCTGCTCATCAATCAGTTTCTGCAGCTCGGCCTGCCGCTGTTGCTGCGTCAGGCGCTGCTGCGCGGCTTCGCGCTGCTCGGCCTCGCGCTGCGCTGCCTCGCGAACACGCTTCTCTTCAGTTTGCCGCTTCGCCTCCGCTTCGCGCTGCCGCTGAAGCGCCCGCGCGGCAGCGGCACGCTGCTCAGCCGCATCGACTGCAGGCGTCGGTGCAGGCGTGGGCGGTATCGGCGCGGGCTCAGACACGGACTCCAGCACAGATTCCGCCTTGGGCGGTGGTGCGAGTTCGGAGGCGGCTGCCTGGATCTTCAGCTCCTCGGCCGTGACGATGCGGCCCTCCAGCGCCAGCGCCTGCGGCGTCTCTTCTGTCTCGCGCCACTCGCGCAGGCCGAAAAACACGATCAACGCGACAAGCAGCGCATGCAGCGCGATGGAAAGCAGGTATGGTTTCAGGCGCGACATCCGGTCGCGCTCATGAGCCCGGGCGCGACACCGCCACGGGGTCGGTGAGAAAGCCAACTTTCACGGCCCCCGCGCGTTGCAGCAGCACCATCGCCTCCACCACGCGTCCGTAGCTGACCGTCCGATCACCTTTGACGAACACCGGCAGCCCCGGTGCGTTGCGCAGTAACGCGGCCACGCGAGCCTCCAGCAACTCGTCGCTGAGCGGCGCCTCCGGGTCCTCACCCTGATTGAGATAAAGGCGTCCCGCGGCGTCAACAGACAGAATGAGCGGTGGTCGATTTTGCAACTCCGCCGGGTCGATGGGCTCTGCGGCTGCGTTGGGTAAATCAACCTTCACGCCCTGCGAGAGCAATGGCGCAGTCACCATGAAGATGATCAGCAGTACCAACATCACGTCGATGTAGGGCACGACATTGATCTCGCTCATGGGCTTTCGCCCGCGACTCGGTTGCGCCATTGATCAACCCGCCGCTTGCGAACCGCGCGTCACATGGCGCTGCAAGATAGTGGAGAATTCTTCGGTAAACGCGTCGTAGCGCATCTCAAGCCGCCCGATCTGGTCGGCGAACCGGTTGTAGGCAACCACTGCCGGTATCGCTGCGAACAAGCCAATCGCAGTCGCTACCAGTGCTTCGGCGATGCCGGGTGCCACGGTCGCGAGCGTCGCCTGCTGCACGGAGCCGAGGCCGACGAAGGCGTGCATGATGCCCCACACAGTGCCGAAAAGACCGACGTAGGGACTCGTGGAGCCCACAGTCGCCAGCGTCGAGAGGCTCTTCTCTAAGTGTTCGACTTCTTTGATCTGCTGCGCCTTCATGCCACGGCGAGCACCCTCGAGCAGCACGTCAGCCGCCTCGACACCCTGTTGCCGTAGGCGCGCAAATTCGCGAAAGCCCGACTGGAACACGCTCTCGATGCCGCGCGACTGGCCGCGTGCTTCGATCGACTTGTAGAGCGCCGCGAGATCGCCACCGGACCAGAACTCCGTCTCGAAGCGTACAAAGTCGGCCCGCGCACGGGAAATCACCGCGCGCTTGTGGAATACGATGCTCCAGGAGTACACCGATGCTCCGGCGAGCATGAGCATCACGAGTTGCACGACGAGCGTCGCTTCGGCGATCAATCGGAGAATGGACAAGTCGTTCAAGGTATGTACTCCGCTATGCGTCGTGGCCGCATCGTTCGACCGTCGAGGCAGACTACCCTGACCGTCGCGTCGATGAGAAGTTCGCGCTCTGTTTCGGCACTGACGCCTTCTTTGAAGATGCGCTGCCGGAAGATCACCGTTGTGCGCCCCTCCGGCACCGCCTCGCAGGTGACGAGCAGACGGTCATCGAGCCGAGCCGGCGCTTGATACTCGACGTTGACAGCCCGAACCATGAACAGCACCCCGTGCTCGGCCGCCAGTTGTGATTGGTCGACCCCCTTGGCGCGCAACCACTCGGTCCGGGCACGCTCGAGATAGCGCAGATAATTGCCGTAGTAGACCACCCCGCCGGCATCCGTATCTTCCCAATAGATGCGGACCGGCCAACTGAATGGATTCACGCCCCCTCCTCGAACAGGGGCATGACGGCGCCCGCTCGCGCAGGGATGGTCAAGCCGAAATGCTGATAAGCAGTGCGGGTGGCGATACGGCCACGCGCCGTGCGCATTAAAAAGCCCTGCTGGATCAGGAACGGCTCGATCACATCTTCGAGCGTGCCACGCTCCTCGCCGATGGCTGCGGCGAGGCTGTCGATACCGACGGGTCCGCCCTCGAACTTGTCGATGATGGTCGTGAGCAACTTGCGGTCGAGCGCATCGAAACCCGCCGGGTCGACGGCCAGCAGATCGAGTGCAGCAACGGCCATCGACGAGGTGATGCGTCCATCGCCGCGAACCTCGGCGTAGTCGCGGGCCCGACGCAGCAGGCGATTGGCAATACGGGGCGTTCCGCGCGCACGCGCAGCGATCGCCATCGCACCGTCGTCCTCGAGCGGCACACCCAGAATCCCCGCCGAGCGCAGTACGATGCGAGTCAGATCCGCGACATCGTAGAACTCGAGTCGCTGCACGATGCCGAACCGGTCGCGCAGCGGCGAGGTCAACAGACCCGCCCGCGTCGTCGCGCCAACGAGCGTGAACGGCGGCAGGCTGAGTTTGATCGAACGCGCAGCGGGACCTTCGCCGATCATGATGTCGAGTTGGTAGTCCTCCATCGCCGGGTACAGCACTTCCTCGACCACGGGCGAGAGCCGATGGATTTCATCGACGAACAACACATCTCGAGCCTGCAAATTGGTGAGGATGGCGGCCAGATCCCCCGGCCGCTCGAGCACGGGGCCAGACGTCTGGCGGAGATTCACGCCAAGTTCGGTCGCAAGGATGTTGGCGAGCGTCGTCTTGCCGAGACCCGGCGGGCCAAAGATCAGCACGTGATCGAGCGCCTCGCCACGCGCCCGCGCAGCATCAACGAAAATGCCCAGCTGCTCCTTGACCGGGCGTTGCCCGACGTAGTCGACCAGGCGCTTCGGACGTATCGCCCGATCGATGGCCTCGTCCTCCCGACCGCCTTCGGCACTGACCAGTCGCTCGTTCATCGGTCGGCTCCCTGCAAGGCACGTCGAATCAGCTCTTCGGTACTCGCGGCCTCACCGCCCGCCGACTTCAGCAAGCGGCTGGCCTCCGCGGGTTTGTAGCCAAGTGCCACGAGCGCAGCAAAGGCCTCGCCTTCGGCACCCGCGCCCGTCGCGGCCCCAAGGCCTGTGGTCGGTGCCGGACTCGCGAGCCGATCGCGCATCTCGATAATGAGCCGCTCGGCCGTTTTGCGTCCGATACCCGGGATGCGCGTCAACGCCGTCGCATCCTGCAAGGTGACACAGGCGGCGAAGCCCTCGACGGAGGTCCCCGACAAGATACCGAGGGCCATCTTCGGGCCGACGCCCGAAACTTTGAGCAATGATCGGAACAACTGCCGCTCGGCATCGCTGGCAAAGCCGTAGAGCACGTGCGCGTCCTCGCGGACGACGAGATGAGTCAGCAACCGCACCTCCTCGCCGACGGCAGGCAAGCCGTAAAACGTCGACATCGGTGCCTCGATCTCGTAGCCCACGCCGCCGACCTCGAGCAGCAGTTGAGGCGGCGCTTTCGCGACCAATCGTCCACGCAACGAGCCGATCACCCGACACCTCCGGCCAGGAGCAGACCGAGGCGGCGATGCTGCGCATGGCACATCGCTACGGCCAGGGCATCGGCCGCATCGCTCGTGACCTTGCCCGACAACTGCAGCAGCGTGCGCATCATGTGCACGACCTGCATTTTGTCGGCACCACCAAACCCGACCGTGGCGAGCTTGATCGCCCGCGGCGCGTACTCGGCGAGCTCAACTGCAGACCCAAGCGCCGCGAGCGCCGCGCCACGTGCCTGGCCGAGCTTGAGAGCACTCTCCACGTTGCGATTGACGAAGACTTTCTCCACGGCCACTTCGTGGGGTTGATGCACTGCGATGAGTTCGGCGACGCCAGCGTGAATGCGCGCGAGGCGCTCGACCAGCGGCAGCCCATCGACCTCGATACGGCCCTGCGCGATGCAGCGGATCCGGGCACCGTCGACTTCGATCAGCCCATAACCCGTACGGCGCGATCCCGGATCGAGACCGAGGACGCGGCAAGCGCCCGGCACGACCGGCTTGGATGGCGGCGCGGGCGGCTCCACGGCGGACGTGGCCGACGATCGCGGTTGAAAGGCCCGCCAGGACTTCGACCGATAACGCGGCATGCGTTCGCGACCCCAGAAAATGCGCCCGAAAATGATGTCGGTATGATACCCGGAATCGGCTGACCCCGAGCAGCCCAACGGCAGCCGAGAAGGAGCTCGCCGTGCGCGTCGCCGACGCCGTCCCGCCCGTCACCCAACACGCTATCGATGCCGCTGCGGCGTTGTTGCAGGCTGAAGGCTGGCCGGAGGCCGCGCTCGCCGCCGGCTCGCCCGCCGCGAGTGTCGTTGGCGCCTTGACCGACGATGCGGATCTTGCCGTGGCAGTACTGGTCCGCGAAGCGCAGCAGCACCCGAGTGGGGGCAGCACACTCGAGGCTCCGCTGCCTAGGGATCTGAGTCCGACGACAGGATTGGCGATCGAAGGCCTTGCGCGACTCGGTGAGTTCACTGATGCGGCGCATTGGGATCATGAGGGAGGCTTACACGAGGCGCAGGCGGAGGTGCTGCGCAAGATGCTGCTTGCCATCGTCGCCGATCCACGCCTCGTCGTCGCCCGCATCGGCATACAGCTGGCCAGGCTGCGTGCAGCGAAGGAGCTTGAGAGCGCAGCGCAGCAAAAACTCGCCGCGGAGACCCGCGCCGTCTTTGCACCCCTCGCCAACCGGCTCGGCATCTGGCAGGTGAAGTGGGAGCTCGAGGATCTGGCCTTCCGCTACCTCGAACCGCAGGACTATCGACGCATCGCTGCGGCGCTCGCCGAGAAGCGCATCGATCGCGAGCGCTACGTCGAGGAATTTCGCAGCCAGCTGCAGCAGCGCCTTGCCAGCGAAGGCATCGAGGCCGAGGTCAGCGGCCGCGCGAAACACCTCTACAGCATCTACCGCAAGATGCAGCGTAAGCAGCTCGCACTCGAGGAACTGTTCGACGTGCGCGCCGTGCGTATCCTCTGCACGAGCGTCCGCGATTGCTACGCGGCGCTCGGCGTCGTGCACGGCGGCTGGACCTACATTCCCGGCGAATTCGACGATTACATCGCCACCCCCAAAGACAACTTCTACCGCTCGATCCACACGGCCGTGATCGGCCCTCAGGCACTGCCCATCGAGGTGCAGATACGAACGCACGAGATGCACCAACAAGCCGAGCTCGGCGTTGCCGCACATTGGCTGTACAAAGAAGGTGGCGCGCGCGATGCGAACTACGCGCAGAAGATCGAGTGGGTGCGCCGACTGCTCGAGCCGGGCGAGGATGGCACGGCAAGCCGGGATGCCGACTTCATCGATCGCGTGCGTGCGGATTTGTTCGAGGATCGCGTATACGCGCTGACGCCGCGCGGCGAAGTCATCGATTTGCCCCGCGGCGCCACGCCGCTCGATTTCGCTTACCAGGTCCATACAGGCCTCGGTCACCGCTGCCGCGGCGCGAAGATCAACGGGCGGATCGTGCCGCTGACCCAAACACTCGCCAACGGCGAGGTCGTCGAAATCATTGCGGGCAAGGATGAATCACCCAGCCGCGATTGGCTGATCCAGGACGGCTACCTCGCCTCGCCCCGCAGCCGCGCCAAACTGCGCAGTTGGTTCAGGCGGCGCGATGCGGACGCCAACGAAGCCGACGGCAGAGCCATCGTCGAGCGGGAGCTCACACGGTTAGGCGTCAGTTTCGATTCGGTACCGATGCTGGCCCGGGAGCTCAAGGCTGCCGACCCTCGCGAGTTGTTCCGCTGGCTCGGTGAGGGCGAAATCAGCGTCGCACAACTACTGCGACCACTCACCGCACGCCCCGCCCCGACGACGCCGACTGCGGCTAGGGGCCCAAAGCCGCCTAAGAAGTCAGCCTCACGCTCAACACACGGCCCTCTGCGGCTCGTGGGTCTCGGCGACTTGCCGCTTACCGTGGGACGCTGCTGTGCGCCGGTCGCACCCGAACCCGTGGTGGGTTATCTCACGCTGGGGCGCGGCGTCACGGTACACGCGGAGCGCTGCGCCAACCTCGCACGGATGCGCGCAACCCATGCCGCGCGCTGCCTCGAAGTGCAGTGGACTGACGCCGACAACGGCGCCACCTGAAGGCGACGAGCGCCGAGGGTACCGAATCAGCGATTCGGCATGTCGATCGCGCGCTTGTCGGCCGCCAGAGCCGCCTCGTGCAAGGCCTCTGACAGGGTCGGATGCGCGTGGATGGTGCGCTGCAGGTCCTCGGCGCTCGCCGAGTACTCCATCGCCAGCACCGCCTCCCCGATGAGCTCTCCGGCCATCGGCCCGATGATGTGCACGCCCAGGATCTGATCGTCGTCCTTCGCCGCAATCACCTTGGCGAAGCCCTGCCCCGCCTCCATGGCGCGCGCACGGCCGCTGGCCATGAACGGAAAACTGCCGACCTTGTACGCCCGCCCGCTCGCCTTGACCTGTTCCTCGGTGGCACCCACCCAGGCGATCTCTGGCGCGGTGTAGATCACCGACGGAATAGCTGAATAATTGACGTGCGCGTAGAGACCCGCGATGCGGTCCGCGACGGCGACGCCTTCTTCCTTGCCCTTGTGCGCGAGCATGGGCCCCCGCACGCAATCCCCCACAGCCCAGATGTTTTCGACTCCGGTGTGGCAGTGATCGTCAACCTTGATGAAGCCGCGCTCATCGATCTGCACGCCGGTATTGTCAGCGAGCAGACCCGTCGTGTTCGGCCGACGGCCGATGCAGACGATCAGCTTGTCCACGGTGAGACTCTGCGTGGCGCCGGCCGCGTCAGTGTATTCGACCTGCACACTCCCGCCCTCGACGCGCGCGGCGGTGACCTTGGCCTCAAGACGGATATCGAGCCCCTGTTTCTTGAAGTGTTTGAGGGCTTCCTTCGCCAATTGCTGATCGGCCATACCAAGGAAGACGGGCATTGCCTCGAGCACCACCACATCCGCACCGAGACGGCGCCACACGCTACCGAGTTCAAGACCGATCACACCCGCGCCAATCACGCCGAGACGCTTCGGCACAGCCGTAAACTCGAGGGCGCCCCAGCTATCGACGATATGCTGACCATCGAACGGCGCGCTCTTCAACGCCATCGGCGTTGAGCCGCTCGCGAGGACCACATGTCGCGCCGTCAGTGTCTGTTTCGCGCCATCGTGCGCCGTGAACTCCACCTGCCGTCCGGGCAACAAGCGTCCGTGACCCTGCAGCGCCGTTACGCCCGCGGCCTTCAGCAACTGATTGATGCCGCCCGTCATGGTCTTGACGATGCCGGACTTGCGCTTTTGCATCGCTGCCACATCGAAAGACAGCGCACCGGTCTTGATGCCGTGCGCGGCGAACTCGCTTTGGGCGCGATGAAAGAGTTCGGAGGACTCGAGCAGCGCCTTCGAGGGAATGCATCCCGCATTGAGGCAGGTGCCGCCGAACGCGGTGCTGCCGTCGTAATTTTTCCACTCGTCGATGCAAGCCACCTTCAGGCCATTCTGTCCGGCACGAATCGCAGCGGGATAACCGGCGGGACCCCCACCGATGACGACGACGTCGAATTCACTCATGACGATCTCCGCTTCAGATACCGATCAGCATTCGACCGGGATCCTCGAGGCATTCTTTGATTGCCACGAGGAATTGCACGGCTTCCCGACCATCGATGATGCGATGGTCGTAGCTGACCGCCAGATACATCATCGGCCGCACCACGACCGCACCGTTGATCGCCACCGGTCGATCCTGGGTCTTGTGCATACCGAGAATCGCGCTTTGCGGCGCATTCACGATGGGCGTCGAGAGCATTGAGCCGAACACGCCGCCGTTGGTGATCGTGAACGTGCCACCCTGCAGCTCTTCGAGCGCGAGCCCGCCCGCACGGGCCCGAGTGCCAAAATCGTTGATCTGACGCTCGATGTCCGCAAAGCTCATGTTCTCAGCGTTGCGCAGCACAGGCACCACGAGCCCGCGATCGGTCGAGACGGCGACGCCGATGTCGTAAAACTCGTGATAAATGATGTCGGTACCGTCGACGGCGGCATTCATCACCGGGAACTTGCGCAGCGCCTCGATGCTCGCCTTGACGAAGAACGACATGAAGCCGAGCTTCACGCCATGCTGCTTCTCGAAGCGATCCTTGTGCCGCGCGCGCAATTCATTGACGGCCGTGAGATCGACCTCGTTGAACGTCGTTAGCAGCGCTGCAGTGTGCTGCGCCTGCACCAGACGCTCGGCGATACGCTGACGCAATCGGGTCATCGGCACCCGCTGCTCAGCGCGCGGACCCGGGGGCGCCACGACGCCCGCTGCCTTGGCCGCAGACTTCGGCGTAGCCGGGGCCGACGCCACGGGTGCGGCCGGCGCGGCCTTCTGCTTGCTGGCTTCCGCCAACACATCCGCCTTCGTCAGACGCCCATCACGACCCGATCCGCTCACAGCAGCAGGATCCACGCCGCTCTCCTCCACCGCGCGGCGCACGGCCGGGCTCAGCTTTTCGGACGCTGCGGATTTGGCGGCAGGCGCAGCCGCCACTGCGGCGGCTGCGGGGGCACTGACCGCAGACGCGGCCTTCGCAACGGTAGCGCCCGGCTCGAAAATCGCGAGCAGATCACCGCTCTTGACCGTGGCACCCTGCGCCACTTTGTATTCTTTGATGACGCCCGCGGCGGGCGCCGGCACTTCGAGGACTACCTTGTCGGTTTCGAGATCAGCGAGGTTCTCGTCTCGCGAGACGGACTCACCGGGCTGTTTACGCCAAGCCACCAGCGTGGCATCGGCGACGGACTCAGGCAGTTGGGGAACGCGTATTTCCATGGTCATGAGATGATTTTCCTGATCAACGCTTGCGGCGGCCGGCCGCTACTTCGCGGGCGGGTTCAGCGGCCTGCTCGGAGAGACGCTTGGTGGAACGGGTGTCGTCCTGGAGTGCCGGAGAAGTCAACGCCGCCTGCACGAGACTCGATTGCTCGGCCTCGTGAATCTTGCCGATCCCCGTCGCCGGCGCTGCGGCAGGCGGACGACCCGCGTAAAGCAGTACACGCTTGCCGGCGAGCGGCCGCTCGAGGCGATGGCGGATCTGGTACCACGCACCCTGATTCTGCGGCTCCGAGCCCTGTTCGAGCTCGGCAAGTGCGGAGACCGACATCTCGTGACGCAGCAGGCTCTTCGGGGTCATCACGACGAGGGGCTTGCGGAACTCGCGCAGCATCTGTCGTCGCAGCATATGGAACATCTGCGCGGGCGTCGAAGGCACGCAGACAGACATGTTGGCCTCGGCACATAACTGCAGGAAACGCTCGAGCCGTGCAGAGGAATGCTCGGGACCCTGACCCTCGTAGCCGTGAGGCAAAAACAATGTCAGGCCGCAGAAACGCCCCCACTTCGACTCGCCGGAACTGATGAACTGGTCGATGATCACCTGTGCGCCGTTGGCAAAATCACCGAACTGCCCTTCCCAGATGACGAGCACACTAGGATCTGTCTGCGAGTAACCGTACTCGAAGGCCAGCACGGCCTCCTCCGAGAGCACGGAGTCGATCACCGTGAAACGCGGTTGCCGTTCAGCGACATGTTCGAGCGGCACATAAACGCTACCCGTTTGCTGATCGTGCAGAACCGCGTGGCGATGAAAGAACGTGCCGCGACCGGAGTCCTGCCCCGAGATGCGAACGCCATAACCGTCTTCGAGCAATGACGCGTAGGCCAAAGATTCCGCGCAACCCCAGTCGAGCGGCATCTCACCGGCGATCATCTTGGCGCGATTGGCGATGACCTGCTGCACCCGAGGGTGCAGCGTGTGACCGGCGGGCACGGCTACCAGGCGCGCGCCGAGCGCCTTCAGGCGGCGCCCTTCGACGCCCGAGCGCACCGGCGCCGTCCAGTCGATGTTGCGCATATAGGCGCTCCAATCGACCGTGTACTTGTTGCCGATCATGCCAAGCGAAGCTTTGGCCTGCGGCCGGCCTTCATCGAGTCCCGCACGGTACTGCTCGACGAGACCGTCCGCCTCAAACTGGGTGAGCACGCCATCGGCCACCAACCGATCGGCGTACAACTTGCGCGTCGTCGGGTGCTTGCGGATCACGTTGTACATCACCGGTTGCGTCGCCGCCGGCTCGTCCGCCTCGTTGTGACCGAGCCGGCGATAACAGACGAGGTCGATGACCACGTCCTTGTGGAAGCGCTGGCGATACTGCATGGCCAGACGCGCCACGAATACCACGGCCTCCGGGTCATCGCCGTTGACGTGGAAAATCGGCGCCTCGAGCATCTTCGCCACATCCGAGCAGTACATGGTCGAACGCATGTCCTGCGGATCGGAGGTCGTGAAACCCACCTGGTTGTTCACCAC
>RGWK01000230.1 GCA_010029775.1 Gammaproteobacteria bacterium | reverse complement strand
TCAAGTCGGCGAACGAACTTGATGTCATGCGTGAAGTATCGCGTCGCTGCGAATCGGCGCTCGATGCGGCCATTGCTTCGCTGCACGTCGGGCAAGCGATCAGTGAAGTGGAAATCGAATACCGCAAGCGCATCGGTGCCCTGGGTGGCGACACGCGCTGGCTGATCATCAACCAGGACGGTTTGAACTCGGGCCGCATCGAGCGCGACAAGGTCATCAAGATCGACAGCGTCGGCGATTACCTGGGGTACGTCGGCGACATCGGCCGCTCGATCGTGGTGGGTAACCCCACCGACGAAGTCGCCGGTCGCAACGCCGCCAACGCCAAGGGCCTGCGTGCCGCGTACGCGGCCATCCGTCCGGGGATGGCGTTCGATGAGGCCTCGCGCATCGTCGCCGACGTGATGCGCCAGGAGGGCTACAACGGCTTTGCGGCGCCGCACAACGTGGGCATGGACCATACCGATCAGCCCAATTCGCTCGCGCGACCGGGTGCGCGCGGCGCACCGCTGCGGTTCGAGGTGGGCTCCGTGTTCACCGTCGATGTGCCGTATCTCGAGATCGGCTACGGCTCCTCGCATGTCGAGGACATGATGGTCTGCACGCCGAACGGCGCGGTGCCGCTGTCCTCGGGTCAGGTGGAGCTGCGCGTACTGCGGGCCTGATCGAGCGCTGCGATCTGCTCATCGCTCAGCGTCAGGCGCGCACGCTTTTGCCAAGATCGGCGGTGCTGCGGTACTTGCCGGTGAGGAAGCCGCCTGCCAGCGCGCTGTGCGCGATCACGCCGACGTTCTCGCGTGCGCACAGCGCTGCGAGCTCGCCCTCGTAATCAGTGCGCTGCATCAGGTTGTATCCCGGTTGCAGGCTGGCATAGCGGGTGACACCCAAGCGATCACTCGTCTGCAGCGCCGCTGCAAGACGCGCAGCGCTGAAGTTTGAGGCGCCGATTGCCCGAACTTTCCCTGCTTTGATGAGCTCATCAAAGACCATGGCCGTTTCTTCGAGCGGTGTTTGCGGATCGTCGCGATGTGCCTGGTAAAGATCGATGTAATCGGTGTTCAGGCGCTGCAGCGAACGATCGACGGCGCGGCGGATGTACTCAGC
This sequence comes from Gammaproteobacteria bacterium, assembly GCA_010029775.1. GTDB lineage: Bacteria > Pseudomonadota > Gammaproteobacteria > Steroidobacterales > Steroidobacteraceae > UBA964. Next base: position 2,765 of record RGWK01000230.1, on the reverse strand, counting down.
CGACAGACCGCTCTCGCCTGGCCCCATCTCCAGGCCCACCTTGGTGGCGATGAGTACCCGCGAGCGAATCGCCGGGCCGCGCGCGGCGAGCCAGGCGCCGATCATTCGTTCGGACTCGCCGCCTTGATGACCGGGGATGAAGCGCACGTAGGCATCCGCGGTGTCGATCATGTTGAAGCCGGCCTCGACGAAGGCGTCGAGCAGAGCGAAAGAGCGCTGTGCATCGGCGGTCCAGCCGAGTACGTTGCCGCCGAAAACGAGCGGGGCGAGCTCGAGTGTCGAGTGGCCGAGGCGGCGGCGGGGTGGGGGCATCGTCATCAGTACAGGTCTCCTTACTTGAGCCGCAGCCAGCGGCTGAGGTGCACGTCGAGCGGATTATCCTGCCAACCGTCGACGTTGGGGCGAACGAGATTGCGCGCCACCTCCTCGATCAGCGGCACAACCGGCTGATCGCGATTCAGCAGCATTTCGGCCTGCTGCAGCCCGCGGGCACGTTGCTGCGGGTCGGCGTGCTGCAAGGCGCTATCAAGCGCGGCCTCGAATTCGCGACTCGAGTAGCGGCCCGAGTTGTACGTCGAGGCTGCGCGAAATCTCTCGAGGAAGGGTTCCACGGCAGGGGGTTCCTGCGCACCCGTCAGCGCGATATCGAAGTTGCCCTGGCGCAGATCGCTGATCATGGCGGAAATCTCGCTGCGCTCGATGCGCACCGGGATGCCGAGCGCCGTCCACATAGCCGCCACCGCGGCGCACATCTGCTCACCGTTGCCGCTCGGTACGCGAAATACGAGCGGTGTCGCGCCGGGGCGCGGGTAGCCTGCAGCGGCGAGCAGGGCGCGTGCTTCGGCGTTGCGCGCGGCCTGCGTGCCGCGCCGCAGCGCATCTTCGGCAGGCGGCAGATCGAAGGGCAAGCCTGCGGGCAACACGCGTGTCGAGGGACGTTCGCCGCTGCCAAGCACCCGACGCACGAGCACGTCGCGATCGACGGCGAGCGCGAGCGCTCGGCGTAGCCGCGGATCGCGCAGCGGACCCCGCGCCACGTTGAGCCTGAGGTAGCGCACGCTGTGCAAGGGCACGCTGCGCACGATAGAGGTGCCGAGTTCCTGCGTCAGCGCGCTGGCTTGAGCACCGGGGAAACCGGGCCATCCGTTGATCGCGAGCGCTCCGGCACGCACCCGCATGACGAGCGAGGGCGTGTCGTTCGAGGGCACGTATTCGATGCGGTCAATGGCGATGCGCCGTGCATCATGGTGAAACGGATTGCGCTCGAGCAGCACGCTGCCGCGGGCGCGTCGGGACAGCAGGCGATACGCACCATTGCCGACATGGGTTCCTGCTTTGGCCCAATCACTCCCCGTGCGCTCGATCACGTGACGGGGCAGGGGGAAGCCTTCCTCGCCCGCGAGCAGGGTGGGCAGCCAGGGAACCGGATGCTCGAGCGTGAGTTCCAGCGTACGCGCATCGAGGGCGCGCGCCCCGAGGGTTGCGGCGGGTGCCTCGCCGCGGTGGATGCGTGCCGCGTTGCGCAACGCGTACAAGCGCGTCGCGCGTGCCGCCGGCCGCTTGGGGTCGAGGGAGTGCTGCCAGCCCCAGACAAAATCCGCGGCCTGCAGCGGCGCGCCGTCCGACCAGCGTAGGCCGGGGCGAAGCCGAAACGTATAGACCAACCCATCGGTGGATACGCTCCAAGACAGGGCGGCGCCCGGGATGGTCTCACCTGCAGCATCGAAGGTGGTCAAGCCCTCGAAGAGGTCGCGGACCATGGTCTGCGCACTCGTGACCCCGGACTCGCGCGGCGCCAGCGTATCGGGTTCTCCGAACACACCGCGACTGAGCGTGGCGGGGCTTGTCGACTGCGCGAATGCCCCCGGGGGCAGCAGTGCGGCGCACAGAATCGCAAGCCAGAGTCGATACAGCCGTTGCATCGGGGGGAATATACTCCCTCGCATGCGCTACACGATTCGCACAGACTTCGAGCGGCCATCGGCTGAACTGCTCGCGCGCATTGCCACTACCCATGTGGGTGTCACGGGCGTGCATGCCGGGCCGAGGCAGGTGATGCACTCGGCCATCAAGCCGCTCGATCCGTCGTGGCGCATCTGTGGGCCAGCCTTCACGGTTCGCCCAGAAGACCCGGCTGATCTGCTGGTCGGCGAGGTGGCCGGCAAGTACGCACGGCCGGGCGATGTCATCGTGGTCGACGGTGCTGCGCGCCTCGATACGGCCTGTTGGGGTTTCGGCATGTCCACCGCCGCGCGGGAGGCCGGCTGCGCCGGGGTCGTGCTGGATGGGCTTTGCATGAATGCCGCATTGCTGATCCGCGAGCGCGTGCAATTGCCGATTTTCGCGCGCGGCTGCGTGGCTCGCGCGGGCGTGGCCGAAGGACCGGGCTGGCTGAACACCCCGGTGATCTGTGGCGGCGTCATCGTCTATCCCGGGGACATCATCCTGGGGGATCTCGAGGGTGTGGTGGTGCTGCCGCGAGCGGAGGCCGAGCGCATCGTCGCGGCGTCGGGCGGGTATCAAGGAAAAGCGGCGGCCGAGGCTGCAGCCGGTCAGGCGTATTACGAGCGGCGACGCAGCGAAGAGAAGTTGCGTGCCTTGTCAGACGTGGAATTTCTTTGATGGTCCACGCGCCGAACGCCGAGTATGACTACATCATCGTGGGCGCAGGATCCGCTGGCTGCGTGCTCGCCAACCGGCTGAGCGAGAGCGGCGAGGCCCGCGTGCTGCTGCTCGAAGCCGGGGGTCGTGACGTCAACCCGCTC
>RGWK01000229.1 GCA_010029775.1 Gammaproteobacteria bacterium | reverse complement strand
GTTTGCAGTTCGCCGCAGCGGGATGCAGGGTTGCTGTGCGTGGTGGAATCGCCGGCCGATGTCGTCGCTTTAGAGCAATCGGCCGGCTATCGCGGGCGCTACTTCGTGCTGATGGGGCACCTGTCGCCGCTCGATGGCATTGGGCCCGAGCAGCTCGGCGTGCCGGCGCTTGAGGCGCTGCTCGAGGAGGGCAGTGTGCGCGAGCTCATCTTGGCGACGAACCCGACCGTTGAGGGCGAGGCCACGGCGCATTTTCTGTCGGAACTCGCGCGCGCACGCGGGCTGCGTGCCACACGCATCGCTCATGGTGTTCCAATCGGCGGCGAGCTCGAATACATCGATGGCGGCACGCTCGCGCACGCGCTCGCCGGTCGTCACTCTCTCTGACTTCGTCCGGCGGCGTTGCGGCCGGGGCCGCGCGCCTCGCGCAGCTGCGCGTAGAGTCGACGCAGACGCCGGTAGCTCTCGTAACGACGTGCATCAAACGAGCCGGTCTCGGCTGCCTCGCGAACGGCGCAGCCCGGTTCGCGCAGGTGCTGGCAGTCCTGAAATCGGCACGCAACGCCCAGCCGATCGACCTCCGGGAACCCGAGGCTGCGCGGCTCGAGCATGTCGATTGCGGGGGCGAAGTCGCGCACGCCCGGTGAGTCGATGAGTTGCCCGCCGCCCGGCAGATCGTAAAGGCGAGAGCTTGTGGTGGTGTGTCGTCCTTCGGCGTCGCGATCGAGTTCGCCCGTGACGAGCTGTGCCTCCGGTACCAAGGCGCCGATCAGCGAGGACTTGCCAACGCCCGACTGGCCGACAAATACGGCGGTTTCACCGTGCAGAGCTTCGCGCAGTGGTCCGAGGCCCTCGCTGCGTGTCGTACTGCAGCGCAGCACCGGATAGCCGGCTGCACTAAAGCCCTCGGTGAGCGCACTGTCCGAAACGCCATCGATCAGATCGCCTTTGTTGAGCAGCACGAGTGCGCGCAGGCCTGCCGAACTTGCTGCACACAGGTAGCGATCGACGATGAAGAGGTCAGGTGAGGGCAGCGGTGCGAACACGACGACCACCAGACTGAGGTTGGCGACCACGGGCTCGCCGTCGCCCCGCAAGGTCGAGCGCGACAGGACGCTGGTGCGCGGCAGGATCTCGAGCACATGGACTTCGCCATGCGCGGCGTCGCTTTGACACAGCACCCGGTCGCCGCACACGCAATGCATCTTGCGGCCGAATGGTCTCGCGTCGTGACAGACCCCTGTGGCGTCCCGCACTTGCAGGTGCCGGCCGTAGGCAGCGATCACCTGGGCTTCAAAAGACAACGCGCGGTCCTCCTCGGGCGGACACTGTAGCCTCTGCTAGACTCGGCCACAACGCCCGAGACATGGACGCTCGCATGCCTAGTCGTGATGCACTCATCTGGATTGACCTCGAGATGACCGGCCTCAAGCCGCAGTCGGACACCATCATCGAGATCGCGACACTGGTCACCGATTCGCAGTTGCGGCTGATCGCCGAAGGGCCGGTGTTCGCCATCCATCAGGATGAGGCGACACTCGCCACGATGGACGAGTGGAACCAGCGTCAGCACGGTTCCTCGGGTCTGCTCGCGCGAGTGCGTGGCAGCAGCGTCACGCTCGCTGACGCCGAGAAGGCCACACTCGAGTTTCTTGCGCAGCACGTTGAGCCGGGCGCTTCGCCGATGTGCGGCAACAGCATTTGCCAGGATCGGCGCTTCATGGCGAGGTTGATGCCGCAGCTCGAAGCGTTTTTTCACTATCGGAACCTCGATGTCAGCACGGTCAAGGAGCTCGCGCGTCGCTGGGCGCCGGAGCTCGCGATGCGATTCAACAAGGAAGGAACTCATCTGGCGCTCGATGACATCCGCGAGTCGGTTCGTGAGCTGCAGTTTTATCGCGAACATTTCTTCGTTCCGGGAGTGCGCGGCGCGTGTTGAGTGCCACCGTGGATCCTGTTCGCTCGCTACCGACCTTCGCTGAGGTGGCCGCCGCAGCGGATCGGTTGCAAGGGCGCGTGGTCCGCACCCCCGTGCTCCGCTCGGCACGGCTCGATGCGCGCACTGGGAGGAGGGTGTTCCTCAAATGCGAGAACCTGCAGCAGGTCGGCGCATTCAAGTACCGCGGCGCACTCAATGCGTTGCTGCATCGACAGGCTTCCGGCGCCGCGCCCGGCCTCGTGGCGACGCATTCCTCGGGCAATCACGGTGCTGCACTCGCGCGTGCCGCGCGCGAACTCGGTTGGGAGTGCTGCGTCGTGGTGCCGCGTGACACCTCTGCTGCGAAACTTTCCAACATTCGGGCGCAGGGCGTCGAGCCGCTGCTGTGCGAGCCTGGCCTCGCGGCTCGCGAAGCGGCTACCGCACGACTGATTGCCGAACGCGGCGCGGAACTCGTACACCCCTTCGATGATGCGCGGGTGATTGCGGGTCAGGGTACGGCTGCGCTCGAGTTGCTCGCCGAGGTGCCGCAGCTCGATGTGTTAAGTGCGCCCGTCGGTGGCGGTGGCCTGCTTGGGGGCTCGGCGCTCGCTGCGCGCGCCATGGCTCCCGAGTGTCGCGTGATCGGGGTCGAGCCCGAGCTCGCCGATGATGCGGCGCGCTCCTTCCATGGGGGTACGCGAGTCGGGTTCGGAGCGCCGCCCCCCACTTTGGCAGACGGGTTGCGGGGCTCGATCGGCGTGCTGCCGTTCGAACTGTTCCGCCAACATGTCGATGACGTGCTGACCGTCAGCGAGGCCGAGATCGTGGCGGCGATGCGCGTGATGCTTGAGGAGTGCTGTCTGCTGGTCGAGCCGTCTTCGGCAGTGCCGGTGGCGGCGTTACTCGCAGGCCGCCTCGGCGGGCCGGGCGATGCCATCGGCATCATCCTCTCGGGCGGCAACGTGGATCTGGGCGTCTGTCCGTTTCTCGCGGGACGCGCGGCGATCTAGTTCGCCTTGCTGGCGTCTGCCGCCAGCATCAACCAGGTTTCGATCACGGTGTCGGGGTTCAGCGACAAACTGTCGATGCCTTGCTCGACGAGCCAGCGCGCGAGATCCGGGTGGTCCGACGGGCCCTGGCCGCAGATCCCCACGTACTTGCCGGCCTTGCGACAGGCGGCGATGGCCATGGCCAGCATGGCCTTGACCGCCGGATCACGTTCATCGAAATGCTGCGCCACGATACCGGAGTCGCGATCGACGCCGAGCGTCAGCTGGGTCATGTCGTTCGAACCGATCGACATGCCGTCGAAGTATTCGAGGAACTGATCGGCGAGCACGGCGTTGCTCGGCAATTCGCACATCATGATGACCTTAAGACCGTGGCTGCCGCGCGCGAGGCCGTTCTCGGCGAGCAGTGAGGTGACCTCGGCCGCCTCGCGCAAGGTGCGTACGAAGGGCACCATGACCCAGACATTATCGAGGCCCATCTGCTCGCGGACGATGCGCACGGCGCGGCACTCGAGTTCGAAGCAGGGCCTGAAACTCTTGTCGATGTAGCGCGCGGCACCGCGGAACCCGATCATCGGATTCTCTTCGGTCGGCTCGTACAGCCGGCCGCCAATGAGGTTCGCGTATTCGTTGGACTTGAAGTCGGAGAGTCGCACGATCACCGGCTCAGGTGCGAAGGCGGCTGCAATCTGCGAAATACCCTCGGCGAGCTTGTCGACGTAGAAGCCGACCGGATCGGCGTACCCGGCCATCTGGGTGCGGATTTCCTCGCGCAGCGGTGCATCGAGGCGATCGAACTCCAGCAGCGCTCGCGGATGCACGCCGATCATGCGATTGATGATGAACTCCAGGCGCGCGAGGCCAACGCCGCGATTCGGGATGCTGGCGAAATCGAAGGCGCGATCCGGGTTGCCGACGTTCATCATGATCTTGACGGGC
>RGWK01000228.1 GCA_010029775.1 Gammaproteobacteria bacterium | reverse complement strand
CGACAAAAGCCGATCCGCCTGATCGACGAGCGCCCCAAGGCGGGCGCGTGACCACCGTCAGCGCGCCGCCTTGCAGCGTGCGCTGACGGTGGTCACGCGCCCGCCTTGGGGCGCTCGTCGATCAGGCGGATCGGCTTTTGTCGACTGTCGATCTGCGTGAGCGATGCCGTACCGCCTGCGGCCACGAGCTCGGCGCGGATCTCGACACCGACCCGCCGTGTCAGTAACGCGGCGAACGCCGTGGCGAGTTCGGTCGAGTCGGGCTCGGCCGTGTGCCGCACTTCGATGATCACCGTCAGTTCGTCGCGCCCGCTGGCATCACGCACCGCACGACAGATGTACTCCCCGGCAAACGCCGGATGTTCGTTCAGGATTGCAGCGAGCGCGAGCGGATAGACATTGATGCCACGCAGCTTAACCATGTTGTCGCTGCGCCCGAGGACGCCGACGGTGCGCCGCAGTTGATAATCAAGGGTTGAGGATCCGGACTTCCACGCCGACAGGTCATGCGTGTTGAACCGGATCAACGGGTAAACGTCGTCGCGGTAGAGCGATGTGACCACCATATCGCCCGGTCGATCGTCGGTGATGACCGTGCCGGTTTGTTCGTCGACGAGTTCGAGGTATTGAGCGTCCTCCATCACGTACATGCCGTCGCGATCTGGCCCCTCGGCTGCGATCGGGCCCGTGTCGGCGACGCCGTACCAATCGTAGATTTCAGCGCCGCCCCAAGCGGCCGAAAGCACTGCGCGCGATTCGCGGCCGACGTGGCCGAGGATTGCACGGATCGGCAGATCGCGCCCGGGTTCAAGCCCCATGCCGCGGGCGGTTTCCGCCAACTGTCGTATGTAGTCGACGAAACCGACGATCACCGTGACCCGCATGTCGCGCATCAGCTCAATCTGCGTCACTGAGCGGGTTTCCTTACCCGTACCCGCCGAAAGAAACAGGCAGTTGGTGTAATGCAGCGCCGCCTCGCGAACGAAGTGACCGCCGTTGATCATGCCGTGCCCGTACACCGAGTGCACGACGTCTTCGGGCCGCAGTCCCTGCATGCGCCAAATACGGGCTACGAGCAGCGCTTGCACCTCGCGTGACTTCGGGCTGAAGAGGACGACCTGCGGGCGACCCGTAGTGCCGCTCGTGGTGTGCACTACGGTGACCGGCCGCTGCGCGATGGGCCAGCGATCCCAGCCGTGATAGTCCCCATACGGCGGATGCTCGGCGAGGCTTTGCATGAGATCGGACTTGCCGAAGATCGGCAGGCGCTCGATGTCATCGAGGCTGCGCACGTCAGCGGGCGTCAGACCCTTTGCCTGCCACAAGCGCTGGTAGAAGGGGATCTCCCAGGCGCGTGCCACGCATTGCATAAACAGACGATTCTGGTGCGCGCGGATTTCGTCGCGAGAGCGACGCGCGAACCCGGCGGTGAATGCTTCGCCGAGCGGGAAGTCGCGCAGCATTTGCGCGTAGTCGAAGGATTCGTAGTAATGCGGGAAGCTCATGCAGCGTTATCCTGGGGAAACATCAAGGCATCGACCAGTTGCGAGACGTCTTGCACGGTCTCGAGTCGGTCGACAAGTTCGATTAGTTGCAACATGCCTGATTCCGGCAAGGGACGTAATCCCGAGGTGGCTGCGCGGCGAAATTTCGCCAGGTGTTGCGTCCGGCTGAGCGGCCGACCTGGCGCACCGAGCACGTCGGGTAGATCCATGGCGAACTCGCGCCCCCCCTCCACCGAGATCTCCACGCGTTGCGGCGACAGCGCATTGAGCGACGGATTGCCGTCGCGTAGCACAACGATGCGCGACGCGAGTGCAAGACGCCTGGGGTCAGCGAAGGACTCCGCGTTGAAGTCGGTGACATCGACGCTGCCCTTGAGCAGCGCAGTGGCCGCAACGTACGGCAGACACAGTCGCGCATAAGATGCCGCCATGTCGGCCTTTGCCGGTCGGTCGACGAGCTGGATTACGAGCGGCGGGGCGATCACACGGATCTGTCGAATGGACTCGATCGCAATGCCATGTTCTGCACACAAGCTCATGGCGCCGTCGACTCCACCGTGTGTGGCCCGGCCGCTTGGAAAAGGTTTGTGAGATAGCTCGCAAATGGAGGGTTGTGTGCCGATGTGTTCGAGTGCGGTCCGATCCCACTCCGGATCGATCAATGTGAAATAGCCAAAAGGTCCCTCGAGAAATTCCGTCGGACCGGCAATGCCGCGTGCGGCGAGCTCGACGGCGTTCAGAGCAGCGCGCGTGTTGAAACCGATTTGCATCGGCAGCACGGGGGAGCCCTCGACATGGGCTTGCATCGTGCCTGAGAGCTGGCTGTAGGCGAGTCCCAGTGCGCTGCGGGTCGTGGACGCATCAAAGCCGCGCCAGTGGGCAAGTGCGGCCGTGGCGCCGAGGGCACCACACATCGCGGGTCGAAAAAAACGCAGCTTGTTGCGCGCCGAGCGACCGATGCTGGTGGCCACGTCTACCGCGATACTGCAACCGCTGATGAGTTGTTGTCCGGTGATCCCGCCCGTCCGCTCGGCATCCGCCAGCAGCGTGGCCAGTACGACGGCCATCGGATGCACCACGGCAGGCTCGTGCACGCAGTCCCATTCCTGATTGTGGATCTGATAGCCATTGATGAAGGCGGCGGTGCCGGCTGGCACCCGTTCGCCGGTCCCCCAGATGCGGGCGTCATCGCCACGTCCCCAGCTCGCTGCCATGTGCTTCAGCTCGCCCACCAGCGGCACGCGGGTGCCGGACAATGCGACACCCAGCGAGTCGAGAATGAAAACTTTGGCTGCGATGTGCGCAGTCTCGGGTAGCGACTCGAAGCGCGTCTGCACGACGTGCTCCACGAGGCGGTGGGTGAGTGAGCTCGAAGGGTTCATAGGGATGACGATGCTACAATCGCGCCATGGAAGGCGCCACACGTTCGCAGTGCGCTCCACCCTGGAGTGACGTTGGGCAGCACGCGATGTCGGCGGACGTCACGCACGACGACATTGCGCGATTCAACTTCCTCGCCAACTTCAACAAGTACATGGCCACGGCGGTGGCGCCAGGCAACGCGGTGGCGTTTCGCAAGCGTGCTGAGCCTGCTTGGATCGAGCGGCATGGCGAGGCGCCGCAGACGCGCGTCGAGGTTCGCCGGGCGATGACGGTCGACCCGCATTATCGGTTCTGGAGTGCGTTGCGCCGCTGCGGAATGGAGATGCGCCAGCAGGCAGGTCGATCGCTGGTGTTGCCCCAGCTCGATGCGCTTCGGGATCGCGCGCGCGAATTGAATGCTCGTCAGCCCGCCGGGTTGCGACTCGATCCTAGCGTCAAGATACCCCGCTATCAGAGTGAGCTCGACAACCACTGCATGCCGGGCAGTTATTACGCAGAGTACGCCGACGGCGATGTGTCAGCGGCGGCTAACTACGACGCGGGCATGTTTGCGACCACTACGGGGCTTTTCGGGCGTTTCCTGGATGGTGCAGGGCGCGGCACGGCGGCGTGGTTGGAACGCACGCGGCCAGAATGGCAGCCGCGCCGCATCTTGGATCTTGGCTGTGGAGTGGGTCACAACACTGTGCCGCTCGCACGTGCCTTCCCTCGCGCCGTGGTCGTCGCGGTCGATTTAGCAGCGCCGATGCTGCGCTACGGCCATGCCCGAGCGGTCGGCATGGGGATTGAGAATATCTGTTTCCAGCAGGCCAACGCCGAATCTTTGCCCTTTGACGCGCAAAGTTTCGATCTTGTGTACAGCACCATGTTTCTGCACGAGACCTCGCAAGTCGCGCTGCGCAACATTCTGCGCGAAGCCTCGCGATTACTGGCGCCAGGCGGCATCCAGATTCATTTGGAGCAGCCGCCGTACCGGGGCATGAGTCCGTTCGAACAGTTCATGCGTGATTGGGATTGCCACTACA
>RGWK01000227.1 GCA_010029775.1 Gammaproteobacteria bacterium | reverse complement strand
TGTCCGCCGCTCGAGATCGCGCGCTTTGCGCTCGAGGTCGAGGCGCGAGCCGTACTGGTGTCACTGGTCATGCCCGAGAACGAAGTGCCAGCGCTGCTGCAGTTGTCGCAGCTCGCTGAGGAGTTGAAGGGTCGCTGCGAGGTCTGGGTGGGCGGCTTTGCTGCCCGCATGTTGACTGCCGAGGAGTTGCCGCCCGGCTGCGTGCTGCTGCCCACGGGCGGCGATTTCGAACAACGCCTCGATCTGCTTGCTGCACAGTTCTATTCCTGACAAACCTTGACCGGTCTTGGTGCCAGGCGCTGATCGGCTTGAGTGTCCGATCGGTGGACCGTAAGGCGGTGGCAAGGTTCGTGACGGCGGCGTAGCCTCTGCCTCATGAGCGCATTCCTGCAGCGATTCCTGGTCGTCATCGCAGCGGCGGTACTGGCGTCCTGCGGCGGCGGTGGCGGGTCCTCGTCGGGCGGCTCGTCGAACACCGGCGTTTCAACTCCGCCGATCAGCAAGGTCGAAGCGTTCCGCTTTCTGAATCAGAGCACGTTCGGGGCCACCGAGGCTGAGGCTTCACGTCTCATTGCGCTCGGTGATTCGAACACGGCGTACACGCGCTGGATCGACGCGCAGATTGCCAAGCCCGTCTCGCTGCTTCTGCCCGCGGTCGAGATCGCGTACCCGAACCCGGTGCCCACGGGGTTTGTCGTCGGCAGCCTGAACGCTGTGCGTCTGGAGAGCTGGTTCAACAACGTCGTCTACGGCGAAGACCAGTTGCGCCAGCGTGTGGCCTTCGCGCTCTCTGAGATCATGGTGGTCTCGCAGGTGGGCGCACTGCTCAATCTGCCGAACGCTACGGCCGACTTTCACGACATGCTCGCGCGCAACGCTTTCGGCAACTATCGCAACTTGCTCGAAGAGGTGACGTTGCATCCGGCGATGGGCGTGTATTTGTCGATGCTCGGCAACCAGAAAACCGTCGCCGGAACGAACCTGCGCCCCGACGAAAACTACGCCCGTGAAATGATGCAGCTGTTCAGTATCGGGCTCGTCGAACTCAACATCGACGGCAGCAACCGGCTCGATGCCAGCGGCCAACCGATTCCGACCTACAATCAGGACATCATCGAAGGGTTCGCGCGAGTCTTCACCGGCTGGAAATGGGCCTGTGCATCGACGGTGACCAGCTGCACGTTCGCTACCACGCGGCCGCAGCTCGCTCCCGTTGCCGGCTACAACCAAGTCAAGCCGATGCAATTGTTCGCGGACCAGCACGAGAGCGGCACCAAGCGCGTGTTGGGCTACAGCGGTGCGACTTTGGCGAGCGCCACCATACCCGCTAACCAGCCGGGTGCGCAGGATTTGAAGGACGCGCTCGACAACGTGTTCAACCACCCGAACGTCGGCCCCTTCATCTCTCGGCAATTGATCCAGAAGCTCGTCACCAGCAACCCGTCGCCGGCCTACGTGCAGCGCGTGGCCGAGAAGTTCAACAACGACGGCAGTGGTCGACGCGGAAATCTTGAGGCCGTCGTACGTGCGATCCTGCTTGATAGCGAGGCGCGCGGCGCAGCTACCGGCACGCAAGCCTCTTACGCCGGCAAGCTGAAGGAACCGCTGCTGCGGCTGACGCAATTGTGGCGCGCCTACAATGCCCGCTCGGCGAGCGGCAAGATCGGCGCGGCGCGCAACTTTGCGGGTGGCGCCTCTGCGGTGTTCGGGCAGGCGCAGGGGTCCTCGCCCTCGGTGTTCAATTTCTTCAGTCCTTTCTTCGCGCCTTCGGGTGAGATCGCCGATGCGGGACGGGTCGCCCCGGAGATGCAGATCGCCACCGAGTACGCGAACACCCAGATCGCAAATTTCTTTTGGGTGCAAGCGCTCACTCGAACGCAACTGGCGACTACTCTCAACGCCGATGACATGTTCATCAACACCACCGACGAGATGGCCCTCGCCGCCGACTCCGAAGCACTCGTCAACCGGGTTGCCGAGAAGCTGCTGGGTGGTAGCACGCAAATGTCGACTGCCTTGAAGGCCGAGGCTAAAGCACAAATCGAGCGCACCGTGGTGCCGGCTACCAATCCAACGACGGCACTCGCCACGCGCACGGCGGATGCGATTTATCTGATCGTCACGTCGCCCGAATTCGCGTTGCAACGCTGAGGAGCACCGAGCCTTGAATACGCAACGACGCAAGTTTCTCAAAGCCGCCGCAGCCGGCGGCGTCGCCTACGCTTTCGCTCGTACGCCGGGTACCGTGTACGCGCAGATGAGTGGCGTCGGTGGCTTCGGCGACTACAAGGCGCTCGTGTGTCTGTTCCTGTTCGGTGGCAACGACTCGTGGAACATGGTGGTGCCGACCAGCACCGCGGAGTACAACGCGTACTCCCGCGCCCGCGGCGGCGGCACGAGCTCGAGTTTGGCGATCGATCGCGCTGCATTGCTGCCCGTGACCCGCGTGGGTCAGTTGGCGGGCGATCCCACCTTCGGATTTCATCCGAGCATGACGGGCGCGCGGGATCTGTTCAACGCGGGCAAGCTCGCGGTGTTGCCCAATATCGGTCCACTGCTGCGCCCGACCACGAAGGCGCAGTACCAGACTGCGACAACTACGGGCCACGCTTTACCGCCGCAGCTTTTTTCGCACAATGATCAGCAGGATCAGTGGCACAGCCTGCGCGGCAAGACCGTGCTCAAGTCCGGTTGGGCAGGTCGTGTGGCCGACGTGCTCAACTCGCAAACTTCAGCCCAGGGCTTGTCGTTGAATGTGTCGCTCGCCGGGCAGACGTATTTTCAAGCCGGCGAAATCGCGCGACCCTACGTCATGGGTGCCACGGGCGCGGCCACGTTCACCGGTTTCGCCACGACTGGGGTGGGGCTTGCAAGGCGGACCGCTTTTCAGACCATCAGCAATGCCTCGGCAAGCGCCACGGCCAATACGGCGTACGAACGCAGCTTTGCGCGCATTCAGCAGCGCGCGGTCCAGTTCGCCGATCAGGTCAATGGTGCTTTGGGCAGCGCCTATAACTTTGCCGCATTGCCGAATACCGGCGCGACGCTCTCGTCGCTGCAGACGCAACTGCGCACCGTGGCGAAGCTCATCGCCGCCCGCAGCAGCTTGTCGATGTCGCGGCAGATTTTCTTCGTCTCGACCGGCGGCTTTGACCAGCACGATGATCTCGTGGCTGATCAGCCGGGCCTGCTGGCCAATGTCAGCGCCTCGATCAAGGCGTTCTACGACGCATTGACCGAGATCGGCATGGAGAGCAGCGTCACGCTCTTCACCCACTCGGACTTCGGCCGCACCCTGACATCGAACGGCGATGGCTCCGACCATGCCTGGGGCGGCGTGCAATTGGTGGCCGGTGGCGCCGTGCGCGGCGGTCGCTTCTATGGCGACTACCCGCTGCTTGAGATCAACGGGCCTTTGGATGTCGGTGGCGGTCGCATCATCCCGACGGTGTCGGCGGATCAGTATGCCGCGACGCTTGCCAGCTGGTTCGGTGTCGGCGAGAGTGATCTGGCGCAGGTGGCACCCAGCATCAATAATTTCGCGACGCGAAATCTGGGATTCCTGACCTAGCAGCGAAAGTCGCCAGAATCGTGTCAGCCTGAGGTGGTCTGCCCCGCAAGCGCGCGACGCAGGAAGCGTGCGACTCCCTCTCCGCCCGGATACGCCGTGCTGCGGGTCGGCACGGGTCCGCTACCGATGCCGCAGTGGTAACTCGCGTCGCCGGCATCGATCCAGAGTTCATCACCTGCGGCAAGCGTGAGCCCTGAGTCGCGATCAAGCAGCCGGTATCGATCCATGTAGACCGTGAACCAAAGATTTCGATGATGCACGATGCGCCGTACGTCAAAATCGTGCGTTGCGGCGCCGGCTAACGGATCATCAGCGAGGCGCAGCGCCGCAAGCCCGACGGAGCGGTCGCGCAGACTCT
>RGWK01000226.1 GCA_010029775.1 Gammaproteobacteria bacterium | reverse complement strand
GGCCGAGTCTCGATCGTGAGGGTCGACCCATCGACATGACGGCACTCGCTCCTGCCGAGCGGATCGAGGCCATTCTGTGCTGGTCTGCACTGCCGGGCGCCAGTCGTCACCATTGGGGTACCGATCTCGATGTCTACGATCGGGCGGCGGTACCCGAAGGGTACGAGTTGCAACTCGTGCCCGACGAATACGCACTGGGCGGACCATTCGCGGCACTCCATGTCTGGCTCTCGGAGCATCTCGATCGATTCGGGTTTTATCGTCCCTATCAGCGCGATCTCGGCGGCGTCAGTCCCGAGCCGTGGCACATCAGCTACGCCCCGTTGGCAAGCGAATGCTTGCAGGCGCTTTCGGTCGAGATTCTGGGCGCTGCGCTGCGGGAGGGCGATGTCGAGGGCGGCGAGGCGCTGCTCTCACGGGTGCCTGAGTTGCACGAACGTTTCGCACTGCGCGTGGAGGCCGCGCCGCCCTCAGCCCTGCAGCATGAACTCGGCGATCACCGGCGTGTGGTCTGACGGGCGCTCGGCGCGGCGCGGTTCGCGATCGACCCTGCAGCCGGTGCACTGCCCGGCCAATGAAGTCGAGGCCAGGATGAGATCGATGCGCAAGCCGTGATTGCGGCGAAAGGCGGCGGCGCGATAATCCCACCAACTGAACGTTTGTGGTGGTTGCTCGAAACGACGAAAGACATCGACAAGTCCCGTCTCGAGCAGTCGCGCAAAGGCTTGCCGTTCCGGTTCGCTGACGTGCACGCTGCCTTGCCAAGCCACGGGGTCGTGCACGTCACGATCTTCGGGTGCAATGTTGAAATCTCCGAGCACGATCAAGGGCTGACCCAGCTTTTGCAGATCGATGAGCCATTCCCGTAGCGCCTCAAGCCAGCGCAATTTATAGGCGTACTTGTCCGAGCCCGGCTCCTGTCCATTGGGCACATACAGATCAACGACGATGCAGCCTCGCGTCTGCACGGCCAGCACGCGGCGCTGCTCATCGACGAATCCCGGGATGTCGGTCGCCATCGGCGTCAGAGGCGTGCGCGAGAGCACGGCCACGCCGTTGTAGGTACGCTGCCCGCTATAGAGAACCTGATAACCGAGCGCCTGGATCTCGGCCAGCGGAAAATCCGCATCGGGCAGTTTGGTTTCCTGCAGGGCGACCACATCGGGCTGAACGGCGGCCAGCCACTCGGCAAGCTGCGGCAGGCGCACGCGCAGTGAATTGACGTTCCAGGTGGCGATCGAGAAGGTGCTCATGGTGCGCTAGGGTAATCGACCCGGCGCCATCCGGCGCGGTCGCGTGTACGATGGTCTGATTTAGCGCAAGGGATGGACATGTCACAACGAAGTTTCGATCTGGTAGTGATCGGTGGCGGCAGCGGCGGCCTGGCCTGCGCGCAGCGCGCTGTGGAGTACGGCGCCACGGTGGCGCTTGTTGAGGCTTCGCGGCTCGGTGGCACCTGCGTGAACGTCGGTTGCGTGCCAAAAAAGGTGATGTGGAATGCCGCCCAGATCGCGCAGGCTGCGCACGACGCACGGCACTATGGTTTCGATTTGAGCCTCGGCGGGCACGATTGGCGAGCCCTGAAGGACTCGCGCGATGCGTATATCGAGCGCCTTAATGGTATCTACGAGCGCAATCTCGCACAGCGCAACGTGCATCTTATTCGTGGTCGTGCCCGTCTCACGGGTCCGAGCGAGGTGCAGGTGGGTGATTTGCATCTCGATGCGGCCCATGTCGTCATCGCCACCGGCGGGCGTCCGGCCGTGCCGCCGATCCCAGGCGCCGAGCTTGGCTACACCTCGGATGGTTTCTTTGCCCTTGAAGAGCGTCCCCGCCGGGTCGCTGTAGTGGGCAGCGGCTACATCGCGGTCGAACTGGCGGGGATCTTTGCGGCCTTGGGTAGTTCGGTCGAGATGGTCATCCGAGGCGAGCGAGTGCTGCGACACTTCGATGTCATGTTGGCTGATGGCCTGATGAAGATCATGCGCGATGAGGGCGTCGCGTTTCACGACCACGCCATACCGCGCGCTCTGGAGCGCGATGCCGACGGCGGTCTGCGCTTGCTGCTTGGCGACGGTCGCATCGTCGGGCCGTTCGATGCGCTGTTCTGGGCGATTGGCCGGGATCCGCTCGTGGAAGATCTGGGTCTCGATCGGGCGGGCGTGGCGCTCGATGGGCGCGGGTTCATCGCCGTCGACCCGTTTCAGCAGACCAACGTGACCCGTCACTACGCCATCGGCGACGTCACGGGGCACGTCGCGCTCACGCCGGTTGCCATCGCAGCGGGTCGGCGTCTGGCCGATCGGGTTTTCGGCGGCATGACCGACCGACGCCTCGATTACAGCAACGTGCCGACGGTGGTCTTCAGTCATCCGCCTATCGGTACGGTGGGTTTGAGCGAGGCCGAGGCGCGCGAGCGGTACGGCACCGAGACCGTCACGGTGTTCACTTCCGGTTTCGTGCCCATGTACCACGCGCTCACCGTGCGCAAGCCGCGCGCTCAAATGAAACTCGTCACCATCGGCGCAGAGCGGCGCATCGTCGGCTGCCACGTGATCGGGGCAGGGGCGGATGAAATGCTGCAAGGGTTTGCGGTCGCATTGAAGATGGGGGCGACCAAGCGCGACTTCGACGATACGGTGGCGATCCATCCCACCAGCGCCGAAGAGTTCGTCACCATGCGCTAAGGTCAGTCTCGGCGCCTTGCAGCACCCGGCGCAAATGCTCCGGCGCGATGAAATGACAGTAGCGTGTGCCGCGGAATTGAGGTGGCGAGTTCGCGATGCGCGGATCCAGCCAGTCGTTTTTCATTGCCTTGGCTTGCAGGTGTAGAACGCCTGAGGCATCCACCCGGGCGTACGCGTAGGGCGCCAGCCACACCGGTCCATCGGTAGTGACGATGTCTTCGTCGAAGACCACGCGGCGCCGTGCAGTGCGGGGTAACGAGGCTTCGACGGCTCTCAGGGTTAATTCATTGACGTAGCGGCAGCCGCGATCCTCGCCAGCCTGGCCGGCACCATACTCGCTGATGATGTGATCGGCGGTCTTCATCTTGCAGGAGATCAGCGTGGGACGCTGCGGGTCACCCTGCTGAAAGCGAACGAACTGTCGGGTTTGGAGCGGCCTGACGGCAGGCTTCGATTTGGTGAACGCCGTGAAATCGTTGAATACTTCGGTCTGCGCGAGCGGTACTGCACCGACGATCGCAGCCTGTGCTCGGGCGCAAAATCCGCCATCCGTCACGGGCGGCACCGTCAAGGTCTGACAGCCAGAGAGCAGCAGGGTGGCGCCGACAGCCCACAAGAGCCGCAGCATC
Organism: Gammaproteobacteria bacterium; assembly: GCA_010029775.1. GTDB lineage: Bacteria > Pseudomonadota > Gammaproteobacteria > Steroidobacterales > Steroidobacteraceae > UBA964. Next base: position 614 of record RGWK01000226.1, on the reverse strand, counting down.
GGGGTGGAGCAGGGTGTTGTCATGGACGGGTTTCTCCTAGCGCTGTCCGCACGGTACACGTCGGCGAGGCGTGTCGTTGACTTGATCGCCCCTGGTGGCCGAAATCACGGCATGTCATCGCGCTTGTCTCAGCGTCCACCGCGACTCCGCTCTGTCCTGTTTCCGGCAATCCTGGCCGCAGTGCTGCTGCAGGGCGCCTGCAGCCGCGGACCCGAGCCCCTGCCGGCTGCGGAATTGGGTATCCGCATCAATCTGCTGTGTACCACCTGCGATGACTTTCTGCAGTGCCGGGCGAGTTCGGCCACCGATTCGTTCACGCTGTATCGACTTGGCGAAAAGAGCTTCTGGGGGCAGATCGCCACGATCTGGGATTACCTGATTCAATCCGTACGTCGCAAAACCAGCGACCGACGACCCCTGACGGTCTACCTCGAACAGGCGGGCCAGCGCCGGATGTTGTCGGCGGAGGGCATCGCAAGGGTAGACATGGTCAGTGGCTTGATCAGCGTACCCGACTCGCTGATCGACATGCGGGATGGCTCATGGCGCTCACCGCAGGGCGAGCTCCTCGGGCGCTGCGTCACATTGCCGCGGCGGCAGGGCTACGCCTGGGT
>RGWK01000225.1 GCA_010029775.1 Gammaproteobacteria bacterium | reverse complement strand
CGAGCAGCGGCTCGACGTGGACGAGGCCCTCGTGGAGGGCGAACGCTACTCCGGTTGGGTCGAGAGTGAAGCCATCAAGGTAGGGAGGGACGCATGAACCCGCAGAGTGTGCTCGATCAGGTGACGGTGACCGTGCGCCGTGGAGAACACGACCTCACGGTGGCGCTCTTTCCGACACGCGACGGCTGGGAAGTGCTCTGTGCCCTCGACGAGGACAGCGACGACGTCGTTCTCACCGACGCGGAGACCGCAGAGGCCGTACGCCTCGCCGACGACGGCGTGGACGAGACAGGGCGGGACGAGTGAGCGCGAACCTGTCCCTCGCAGCAGGCATCCTCGCCCTGCTCGTCGCTGCCACGACCATGACCTCGTGCAGCGGTGGTCCTCGCTTGGAGAGCAGCGCGCCGTGGTCCGTACCCGTGCGCAGGTGAGACGATAGGAGCAGCCGTATGGACACGAACTTCGTCCTGTTCGAAGGCGTAGAGCACACCATCCCTCCCCTTGCTACCTCCGCCACAAAGGGGATGGTCTGGCACTTTCGAGCCTCGGACACTCCCGGCGCAAGCGCATCTCTGCGGGAGGTTCCCTTCGAAGGGAGCATCCCCGTTCGCATCGTGCTCCGGCAGAAGATTGGGGGACTGACGTCCTACCATGTGCAGAGGATCACGCGAACCTCTTGGTAGCCGGACGCATTGACGGTCGTCACGGGCGCGGCTACAAGGGCGGCATCATGAAAGCCGACCCCATCCTCGACATTCTCCGTGAGCGCGTACGCTCCCGCGACACCTTTCACGCCTCCCGAGCCGAGGTGGAGCACCTCATTGAGAAGGTGGACCGCCTCCTCCTGCACAACGAGGCGCTCTCGGAGACGGTTGCCCTCCAGAAGATTCTCGCGGACACGCGCAAGGGCAACAGCCGACCGGCAGGGGGTGACTTCCCTGTGACGGGGGAGCCATGAGGTATCAAGCGGAGCGTGAGGCCGAGCAGGAAGCCGCGAACCGCCGCCGCTGGTTGACGGTACACGCGGACCACTACGCGCGGGTGTGCCCAGTATGCGGCGCAGAACCGGAGACCTTCTGTCGCGACGAGGAGGACGGAGAAGAGGTGTACGTCGTGCATCGCCAGCGCATCCCCGAGGGACAGCCCTTTCGCCTTCGCACGCGCCTTGTGCGCGACATCTCTGCGGAAGTCCGCGAGGAGGAACCGTGCGCTGGTGGGTCGTAACGACAGTCTACTCGCCGCATGAGCCCTTCCTCGTGGCGGCGGACGAGTGGGAAGAGGCCATCCGTGAGTACGGGAGCGTGTGCGACTTCGGGGAGGCCTTTATCGAGCACCTCGTGAGCGGCGCAGGTCGCGCCTGCGTGCTCTCCGCTGAACAAGCCGCGCTGCTGGGGCTCTCGTCGGACGGTAGTTGACATACTTGCCCGGACAAAGTATAGTACGGGCATGAACACCTCCCTCTACACTCTCCCCGCTCTCGATGCCTTCGCCGCCGCTCGTTCGGCGTTCCACAGCGCCTCCGCCGTCGTGCTTGCGACAGGCGCGGGGATGGGTGTGGACAGCGGCCTACCGGACTTTCGAGGCACCACGGGGTTCTGGCAGGCCTACCCGATGTTCGAACGGGCAGGGCTTCGCTTCCACGACCTCGCGACGCCCGCGCTCTTCGACACCGATCCCGCGCTCGCGTGGGGCTTCTACGGACACCGCTTCAACCTCTACCGAGACACGCTTCCGCACGACGGGCATGCGGTTCTTCTGCGCGCCATCGGGAGACGACCCTCTTTCGCCTACACGTCGAACGTGGACGGCCAGTTGCTCAAGGCGGGCTGGTCCCCCAAGCGACTGATGGAGTGCCACGGTCGCATCCGCCTCTTCCAGTGCCACTCCGCATGCGGCGAGTTCCCGTGGGACGCGAGCGATGCGCGAATCGAGGTGGATCCTGCGACCTGTCGCGCCGTAGGTCCGCTCCCTACCTGCCCCGGTTGCGGAGGCCTCGCGCGCCCGAACATCCTCATGTTCATGGACGGTGGGTGGGACAGCCGAGGGTCGGACCTTCAGCACGAGCGGTTCGAGAACTGGTGGTTCTCGCAGAGCCCGAAGAGGACGGTTGTCGTGGAATGTGGCGCGGGCACGACGATCCCCTCGGTGCGCCGCTTCAGCGAGCAGTTGCAGAAAGAAGGTGCGACGCTCATCCGCATCAACCCCCGCGAGAGCCAAGGGCCGCGCGGAACGCTCTCCCTTGCTTGCGGAGCGCGCGAAGGAATCCAACGTCTCGCTTGACAACGAACCTTGCCTGTACTAATCCTGTAGATGCCATCCACAGGAGGGAATATGGCGGAGTTCACGGAAGAAGAGGTCGAGACCTTCATGCAGAAGGTCGGTGAGCGCATCCAGCAGGTTCGTGAGTTTCGGGGAATGACCCGTCGCGCGTTCGGTGAGGCGATGGGCCTGAAGGGAGAGTCCGCGAACACGGGCATCTACGCACTTGAGGCCAACGGTCGCGGCACGCGGATCGACACCATCTTCAAGGTGGCGCGCATCCTCGATGTGTCTCCGGGCTTTCTTCTCGACGGCGGCGACCTCAAGGTCGAGCGCGTCATCAGCCTGTAGCACTCCCAGACACTCTCACGCGGCACAAGGGGCGCAACTCTTGCTCTCCTTGTGCCGCGTAGTCTGTGATATGCGACATGTACGTGGAGACGGTAGTGAGCCTGCAAGAGGACGCGCGTGTGCGTGAAGTACTAGAGCGCATCGTGGGCAACATGCGCCCGCTCATTGAGCGTCTCTCTGCAACGGAGCGCAACATGCGCATATGTCCGATGTGCCTGTGCGAGTACGTTCTCGAAGCGCACGATGAGGACTGTGCGTACTACGACGCGAAAGAGGCTCTCGCGCTCCTAGACACGCTTCGCCCTCGTTAAACAAGCGCACGACGTGTTTGACAAATAGCCCAACGAGGGCTACAGAGCAGCGAACCCGGAGAACACATGGCCCTCGAAGCAGAACTTCAGAAGACGAAAAACGAACTCGCCGAGGTGCGCAGGGAACTCGACGAGGCTCGTGTCGAGATCACCGACCTCGAAACGGAGATCGAAACGACTTGGAGCGAGAAGAAGACGCTCGAAGACCGAGTGCTCGAACTGGAGAACGCAGAAGGCGAGCGTGAAGAGGCGGTCGAGAATCTCAACGTCGACCTTGAGAAAGAGCGGGCGCTCAATGAGGCTGCGGTCACGCTCGTTCGCGCTCTCGACACCTTCCTTTCGTGGCTCGACAACCCTCCCCCCGGCATGAGCGTGGCGTCACAGGCGGCCTACCTTGCGAACTTCCGTCGCGACCTCGACGACGCGCGGCGAAAGGTGAGCCTCTGATGGGCTACATCGTCGTCGTTGTACCTAGCGAGAGCGCGTCTGCGGAGAAGGTAGCGGACCTTCGTCGCGCCGCTCACGACCTCTTCGTGCAGGCGATGCACGAGCGCATCAGCACGAGCGTCGTGACCACCACCGAGGCGGATGCCCGAGAGGACTACCTTGAGCAGGGCGGAGACGCGGAGCGTTGGCCCGAGGCGCTGGGAGGCGGCTTCGAGCCGACGTGGAAGGTGCCCTACGCCAACGCGGTCGTCTTCGACACCGAGGACGTGGGAGAGTGGGGTGCCCGCGTCGTCACGGAAGCGTTCGTATCCGAGCGCATGCTCGCTGTCCGTCTCCCGTCGGGGAAGTTCAAACGCGTCACGGGTCTCGTCGGGCACCGTTTGACGGTTGACAGTTAGCCGGATGAACACTATGAGGGGACACGGAGTCGCCATGCCCGAAGTCAACCTCGCAACCCTCGACATCCTCGGACGAGCACAGACCCTCGTGCAGGGTCTGCTCGCGGGCGGGCACACGCACGCCAGCATCGCCGAGGCTCTCGGTGGCCGCGTGACGGCGCGAA
>RGWK01000224.1 GCA_010029775.1 Gammaproteobacteria bacterium | reverse complement strand
CGAATTCTGTTCAACTATCTGAGCGAGCCCGAAGATTTGCTGGAAATGCGAGCCTGTGTTCGCCTGACGCGCGAAATCTTTGCCCAGCCGGCATTCGATCGGTATCGCGGACGTGAGATCCAGCCCGGAGACGGCGTGCAGACCGATGCCGAGATCGACGCGTTTGTGCGGCGTCACCTCGAGAGTGCCTACCACCCCTGCGGCACGTGCCGCATGGGCGACGAGAACGATGCGATGGCGGTGGTTGATCCGCAGACCCGCGTGCGAGGTCTCGAGGGCTTGCGGGTCGTTGACTCCTCGATCATGCCCTCGGTAACCACCGGAAATCTGAATGCACCGACGATTATGCTGGCCGAGAAAGCGGCCGATCACATCTTGGGGCGGGGCCTACTGCCACCGGCTAATGCCCGATACCACGTTGCCCAGGGCTGGGAAACGTCACAACGTTGAGACGGGCAGATCCTGCGAGGCTTCGACCAACCAACGCTCGAAGTAGTCGGCGTATGAACGCCAGATCTCGACGTGGAATTCATTGATACCCCGCCGCCAGAGTACGATCTCGGCTTTGTTGAACAGCGTACGGCTGCAGCGGTCGACGGCGAACTGCGTCGGATCCAGATCCTGTGGGCAGCCGCAATTAAGTAACTCCGTGATGCCCTGGCCCTGCAGTCGACGCGAGACCTGTCTGTGGGTTACGTCGACGAGTGAGTGCGGCTGATCAGCGAGGGCGCTGCGGATCCGCGGGCTGATCTGCCGCGCATCGTCCTGCCAGGCGAGGATCAAGCGTTCGTCGGGCCCGAGCCACAACAGCGCCATTCGTCCATCGTCGCGTGCTTCGCAGGTACCGACATCCGACTCGAATCCGAGCGCTTGTGCTGCGGCGGCGAGCGTCGGCACGTCGGCCTGCAAGACAAAGCGTGCCGCGGGGCTTGCGACCGACAACCACGAGTGCGCGCGCTGCGCTGTGATCGACTCAAGCGAGGCCGTCGACTCAGACATTGAGGCGCGCTCCCTGCGGATCGTGGAATACGGGGCTGCAGACTTCGACCGGGATCTCGCCGTCCGGCATGGGTACGTACAGCGTCTGACCCATGCGAGCCCGACCACCGGCAACGACCGCCATGGCGATCGAGCGGCCGAGCGTGGCGCTGGCGTAGGAGGATGTCACGTGACCGATCAGGGTCATCGGCGCGCGCTGACCCGGGGTTTCAACGATTTGCGCGCCTTCTTCGAGAACAATCTGCGGGTCGAGTGTCCGCAGACCCACGAGCTGCTTGCGATCGCTGCGCTGCATCGACGGCCGCGCCAGCGCGCGCTTGCCGACGAAATCGCGCTTGCTCTTACCGATGGCCCAAGCGAGTCCTACATCGTCGGGGGTCAGGGTGCCGTCGGTATCTTGGCCGATGATGATGAAGCCTTTTTCGGCGCGCAGCACGTGCATGGTCTCCGTGCCGTAGGGTGTGAGGCCGAAGCGTTCGCCTGCGGCATGAAGGGCTGCGATCACCTGGGCACCGTAGGCAGCCGGTACGTTCACTTCGAAGCCGAGTTCACCCGTGAAACTGACACGGAAGAGCAGCATGGGAACGCCCTGCAGCGTACCTTCAACCACGCCCATGTGCGGCAGGGCCGCGGCGGAGATGTCGAGACCATCGACGAGCGGGGCGAGGATGTCGCGGGCGCGTGGACCTTGCAGCGCGATCACGGCCCACTCCTCGGTGGTCGAAGTCAGCCACACCTTGAGATCGGTCCATTCGGTCTGCCGATAGTCCTCCATCATGGCGAGCACTCGCGCAGCGCCGCCCGTGGTGGTGGTGACGTGAAAGCGATCTGCGGCCACGCGTGCCACCACGCCGTCGTCGTAGACGAAGCCGTCATCACGCAACAGCACACCGTACTTGCTCCGCCCGACGGCGAGTTTGCTCCACTCGTTGACGTACATACGGTTCATGAACTCGACCGCATCAGGGCCCACCACGGCGATCTTGCCGAGCGTGGAGGCATCGAAAATGCCGCAGTGCTCGCGCACGGCACGGCATTCGCGGGCGACGGCAGCATGCATGTCCTCGTTGCCGCGCGGGAAATAACGCGCGCGCTTCCACAGACCCACATCCTCGAATACTGCGCCGTGCTGCACGGCCCACTCGTGCATGGGTGTGCGACGAACGGGGTCGAACTGCTCGCCGCGTGCCTGGCCGGCGAAACTCGCGAATGTGACCGGGGTATACGGCATGCGGAAGGTCGTCAGACCTACGGCGGGCACCGCCTTGCCGAGTTCATGTGCGGCGTGGTGCAGCGCGTTCATGTTCGACGTCTTGCCCTGATCGGTTGCCATGCCGGTCGTCGTGTAGCGCTTGATGTGTTCGATCGAGCGGAATCCTTCGCGGACTGCAAGATCGAGATCACGCAGCGTGACATCGTGTTGGAAATCCACAAAGGCTTTCGGGCCCGGTGTGGCGATCGCGGCACGCGGCATGGCGAGTGGGGCGGGCGCGGCGGCAGCCCGCTCCACCGTGAACACCGTGTCTGCCCCTGAGGCATCCGCCGAGCCCCGCGCTGCAGTCGCCGCTGCGGTACCCGCGCGCGCGCCGTCGTGCAGGACCTCGGCAAGGCCCGCGATGCCGCGGCAGGCACCGGCTGAGCGCTCCTGCTCGGCCGACTCGCCGGGCACGAACACCTGCAGTGTCTCGTCGTAGCGCAGTCGACCGCGCGACTGCGAGAACAGATGTACGCTCGGCACGTAGCCGCCCGACATCAACACGAGGTCGCAGTCGATTGCGCGGCGCTCGCTGATGGCACCGCTCGAGTCGATGCGGGCGATGTCGACTCCGGTGACGCGATTGCCACCTCGGGTGCTGATAATGCGCAGGCCGCTGTCGCAAGCGATGCCGGCTTCGCGCAAGGTCGCAAGTGCAGACCGATCGGGTTGCGCGCGCAGGTCAATGAATTGAACGATCTGCGCCCCGGCGACTTGCAGCGATCGCGCGACTTGATAGGCGCTGTCGCAGGCGCTCGCCACGACGATGCGCCGACCCGGCAGTACCGCGTGGTGCTTGAGGTAGTGCAAGGCCGCACCGCACAGCATGACTCCCGGGCGATCATTGCCCGGAAATACCAGCGGCTGTTCGATGGCGCCCGTCGCCAACACCACCTCGCGTGCACGCACCTGCCAGAGGCGCTCGCGCGCGAGGCCGGGCGGGGGCGCTGCCAGATGATCGGTCAGGCGTTCGCTGAGTCCAATGAGATTGTGCGGAAAGTAGCCGAACGCGGTGGTGCGCGGCAGGACGCGAACGCGCGGATTGGCACGCAGCTGCGCGATCGTCGCATCCACCCACTCGGACGCGGTGCGCCCGTCGATTCGCGCCGCATCATCGACCAGCAGCGAACCGCCCGGCTGCGCGCGCTCGTCGCAGAGGATGACTCGTGCGCCCTGAGCCGCCGCCGCTTGCGCCGCGGCAAGACCTGCTGCTCCCGCGCCGATGACGAGCACATCGCAGTGCGCGTACTGCTGCGCGTAGCGGTCGGGATCTGCGAGGCGAGGCGCCTTGCCGAGGCCCGCTGTGCGCCGGATCAGTGGCTCATACAACTTGTGCCACGCGCTGCGTGGCCACATGAACGTCTTGTAGTAAAAGCCCGCCGGCAGCAGCGCAGAAAACCACTCGGCGATCTGACCCACATCGAACGCGAGACTCGGCCAGCGATTTTGGCTGTAGGCGCAGAGTCCCTCGTAGAGTTCCACTTGAGTCGCGCGCAGGTTGGGCGTGCAGCGCGCCTCGTCGCGGCGCACCGTCACGAGCGCACAGGGCTCTTCCGGACCCGCGGTCATGATGCCGCGCGGGCGGTGATATTTGAACGAGCGACCGAGCAGGTGGACGCCGTTGGCCAGCAGCGCGGAGGCCAGTGTGTCGCCGGCAAATCCCTGGTAGGTCTTGCCATCGAA
>RGWK01000223.1 GCA_010029775.1 Gammaproteobacteria bacterium | reverse complement strand
ATCTTGCCGAGCGCCGCGTTGAACTTCTCGAGCTCGCCCTTGACCTTCGGCTGCACCGAGACGCTGATCACGGGCTCCGGGAAGCGCATGCGCTCGAGCACAACCTGCTTGTCGGAGTCGCAAAGGGTGTCGCCGGTGTCCGTTTCGGCCAACGAGACGAGCGCGATGATGTCACCAGCGCGGGCTTCTTCGATGGGGTTCGCTTCCTTGGCAAACATCTCGACCATGCGGCCGATTTTTTCGCGCTTGCCGCGCGTGGAGTTGGTGACCGAGGCGCCCTTGGTGAGCACGCCCGAGTACACGCGCACGAAGGTGAGCGCGCCGTAGGCGTCGTTGATCACTTTGAACGCGAGCGCCGCAAACGGCTCGTCATCCGAGCAGACGCGCTCGCCAATCGGCTTGCCGTCGGCATCGACGGTCTTGATCGAGGCGACGTCGGTCGGCGCCGGCAAATAGTCGACGACGGCGTCGAGCACCTGCTGCACGCCCTTGTTCTTGTAGGAGGAGCCGCAGAGCACTGGATTGAACGCGCCGGTGATTGTGCCCTTGCGCAGGCAAGCCCGCAGGGTTTCGGTGGAGGGGACCTTTTCTTCGAGTAGGTAGGCCTCCATGGCCGCATCGTCCATCTCAAGGCAGGTGTCGATGAGTTCCTTGCGGTACTGCTCGGCTTTGCTGAGGATCTCGCGATCCGTGGGCACCGCGATGCCCAAGCGATCGGCGATATCGGGAGTCACCTCGAGGATCTGCCACTCGGCATCCTTGTCGTCCGAGTCCCAAACCAGGGCCTTCATCTCGACGAGATCGATCATGCCCTTGAAGTTGTCTTCCGAGCCGATCGGGATCTGGATCGGCAGCGGGCGGGCGCCGAGGCGCTTTTTGATCATGTCGACACAGCGTGTGAACGAGGCGCCGCTGCGGTCCATTTTGTTGACGTAGCAGATACGTGGCACGCCGTAGTTGTCGGCAAGGCGCCAGTTTGTCTCCGATTGCGGTTCGACGCCGGCCACGCCGTCAAATACCACCACCGCGCCGTCGAGCACGCGCAGCGAGCGGTTGACCTCGATGGTGAAGTCGACGTGCCCCGGGGTGTCGATGACGTTGATCTTCTTCTTGCGCCAAAACGCCGACACCGCGGCGCTCTGGATGGTGATGCCACGCTTTTGCTCCTGCTCGAGGTAGTCGGTCGTGGTCGAAGTCTTGAGATCTTTCGTATCGTGGATGTCAATGATGGTGTGCTTGCGACCCGTGTAATAAAGGATACGCTCGGTGGTCGTGGTCTTTCCGGCATCGACGTGGGCGATGATCCCGATGTTGCGGATGTCGAGTCTATTGTTCGGGGTGGCCGAGGCCTCCACCGTGCTGATTACTGGCACGAATCGCGGGATAGGGCTTGAGTTCGTCCGCCAGTATGCGGCGCAGGGCTGGACGGTGATTGCGACCGTACGCAACCCGGCAGTGGCTGCCGAACTGGCGGCTGTCGCGGCCGGACAGCCAAACATTCGTATAGAAAAGCTTGACGTCACCAACGTCGCCGCGATCGACGCGCTGGCGGCCAAGTACCGCGGACAGGCCATCGACGTGATCATCAATAACGCGGGCACGCTAGGCGATGTGCCGAAACAGAAAATCGGCTCCCTCGACCAGGCGGAGTTTCTCGCTGTGATCAATGCCAATACGTTCGGAGCCCTGAAAGTCTCTGAGGCGTTCAAGTCCCATCTGCTGGCCGGCAAGACCCGGAAAGTCTTTGGCATGTCGAGCGGGCTGGGCTCCTCTGCGCAGACGGCCCGACGTGGGGATTTCTATGGATACCGTGCCAGCAAGGCGGCACTGAATGTGAGCTTTCGGGCGCTAGCCGCGGACTGGCGTGCCGAGGGCATCATGGTCGGCATCATCGCCCCGGGTATGGTGGAAACTGACTTGCTGCGTGCGTCGGGGTTCCCCGGTCGGGGCATCACGGTCGAGCAGAGTGTGCGCGGGATGATCCAGGTCATCGAGCGTATGACGTTTGAGTCGAGCGACAAAGTCGTCAATTACGACGGCAGCGTGATTCCGTACTGAACGTTCGAGCACAAACTCAAATGGTCATTGCCCGATATGTGAATGGAGTTGCACCTTGGATCTTGGCGGTTGCCGGGGTCCTCGCGCTCGCGCAGGGCACCGCGCCGTCCTTGACCTTCAGTGCATCCGCGGCGACTGTCGCGCAGGGGAAATCGGCGACATTACGTTGGAGCGCGCCTTGGGCGACCGCCTGTACGGCGAGTGGTGGCTGGAGCGGGCCACTGACCAACGCGGGGTCGAGATCTTCAGGAGTGCTGAATGCGCGCTTCACGGATTTTACGATTACCTGCGAGGGGCAGGGCAACACGGTCACGCGCAAGGTCACAGTCGAGGCCTTGCCCCCACCGAGTTTAACGATCGCGGCCAATAAAACCGCGCTCAATCCCGGTGGCTCCATCGAGTTGACCTGGCAAAGCGAGGACGCGACGGCCTGCACGGCAAGTGGTGGTTGGATTGGCGCCAAAGCGCTCGATGGTCGCGAAACCCTTGATGCGCTCACCAAAGGCACGAAGACGTACACGCTGTCCTGCCGCGGCGTGGCTGGAACGGTTCGAAAGTCGGCCGTCGTGATCGTATCGCCGGAGCCGGAGGTAACGCTCACAGCGACTCCGACGGCGGTGCTTGCCGGAAAGAACGTCACCCTTCGCTGGAGCAGCAAGGACGCATCGTCGTGCACGGCGAGCGGTGCATGGAGTGGCACCAAGGCGAAGTCGGGTTCCGAATCGGTCGGACCACTGACCGAAGCCTCATACAACTACACCATCACCTGTACCGGCCCGGGAGGTGCCGATGCAACGAGCACGACGGTACAGGTCGTCCCTCCGCCGACGGCAACCTTGTACATCAGCGACGAAGTCGTAGCCCCAGGCGCCGCAGTAACCCTCGACTGGTCGAGCACGGACGCGACCAGTTGCCGGGCTAGTGGTCCGGGTTGGAGTGGCACCAAAGCGACTACAGGCCGTGAAGTACTGTCGGGTCTGACTCGCGGCAAAAAAGCGTACTCCATCACCTGTACGGGCGGGGGAGGGTCGGCCAAGGACTCGCGCAGCTTGGATGTGGTCGCCCCGCCTGCCCTGACTTTCACCGCCAGTGCCGGCGAGGTCGCCTCGGGCGCAACCGTAACGCTGCGATGGTCGAGCAAGGATGCGACCACCTGCACATCAAGCAAGGACTGGTCGGGTGATCGCAGCACATCGGGCTCGTTCGTCACACCACCTCTGACCAAAACCGAAAACTTCTTCACGCTGGCATGCACCGGTAGCAACGGCACGGACACCGCAACCGTGCAAGTGAGCGTGCGCGCAGCACCGACAGTCACGCTGACGACGAGTGCTGCGATCGTTGAGCCAAAGGGGGCGGTGACGCTGACTTGGAGTGCCACAGATGCGCAGTCTTGCAAGGCGTCTGGCGCGTGGCGCGGTGACAAGGCGGCTCAGGGCTCCGAAACCGTAACGAACCTGACAGCGGGCCCGAAAGTGTTCGGTCTCGTCTGTTCCGGCGCGGGAGGCAAGCAGTCCGCCGAGCGGAGGGTTGCCGTGGCTTTCGCGCCCACCGTCACCTTGAGCGCATCGCCGTTGGCCGTGAATGTGGGTGAGTCGGCGACGCTCGAGTGGACGACGACCGACGCCGATTCCTGCATCGCGAGCGGCGACTGGAGCGGACCGAAAAATCGCGGCACTCGAATCAAGGAAACCGTGTCTTCGCTCTCGAAGCGCATCAACACGTTCACGCTGACTTGCCGTGGCGATGGCGGCGAGACGTCGGCGACGCAGGACGTGGTGGGGCGCAATGCACCAACGGTGAATTTCGCCGCCACCTCGATCTTGCTAACTCCGGGTCAGCGCGCCCAGTTGACCTGGTCGAGCTCACAGGCCACGCGCTGTGAGGCGAGCGATCGTTGGTCGGGTACGCGCGGTTTGAGCGGCACGTTT
>RGWK01000222.1 GCA_010029775.1 Gammaproteobacteria bacterium | reverse complement strand
AAGATCGCTGCCGGAGAGAGCGCAATGTCCGTAGGCGACTCATTGATGTCGATTACTGTGACCGCCAGCGGTGTTGATGTCCACGCTCCACCCTGGTCGGAATTTCGCACAACAATCGCATAGGAACCCTTGGACTCGAAATCCGGGCTCACATTCAACAAAAGCGTGTTGCCCGAAATACGAAAGAAACCGTTGTCGTCCACTCCGTCGACAAGAGAGAATGCGTAGCCGACGGTACCGCGAGTTGTCGTAAGATTGCCCACAGCAGTGCCACTGACCGCATTTTCGTTCACGGTTGACCGACTGATGATGTTCCTCGGGGCCTTTGAATCGATTGTATCGACTAACGGAAGACCAGCAGTGCTCTTGACGGAGATTCCAAGGTCCTGGAGTACAGCAAGATCAAGCCTGCCCACGTCTAGATGACCGGATTGGATTTGCTGTACCAGGGGATATGAGGGTTCAGGAACAGGGTTGACCAAGGCAACCAGCGTGTGCGGCTGGAGCCGAGGCCTTGGCCGAGGCGGAAGCCGCACACGCGGCGGCGAACCTGGCCGGGGTCTGATAACACAACGCGCTGTGAGGCCGCTGGGTGTTGTATTCATCTCTCCACGAGGCTGTGAGCGACCGTGCATCCCGGACGCCCTCGAAGATCTCCATCGCCAGGAACTCATCGCGGAGCCGCCCGTGGAAGCTCTCGGCGTACCCGTTCTCCCAAGGGCTCCCCGGCTCGATGTACAGCGTGCCAACGCCCACCTGTTTGAGCCAGCGACGTAGGGTCTGAGCGATAAACTCGGGCCCGTTGTCGCTGCGGATGTGCCTCGGGACACCACGCATCGCGAACAGCTCGGAGAGCGTGTCGATCACGTTCTCGCTCGTGATGCCCCGGTCGACCTTCAGGGCCAAGCACTCGCGCGTGTACTCGTCCACGACCGACAGCCACTTCAGCTGGCTGCCGCTTACCGTCCGGTCGAAGACGAAGTCCCAACACCACACGTCATTCGGAGCCTCAGCCCGTCGCCGATGGCATCCATTCGCACTCGAGCCCAGGCGACGCCTTTTCCGCTTCTTTACAGGCACTTTCAGCCCCTCACGCTGCCACAGGCGAAACACTCGAGACAACCCAGCACGCCATCCTTCTTCTCGGAGCAGCCAGCCGATCCGGCGATACCCATACCGCGGCTTTGCCCTCGCCAACTGCAGCATCCGCTTCACGAGCGGCACCTCGTCTGTGCGGGGCTTGGCCTCGAATCGCTGACTGCTACGCGGCTGATCCACCACCGTGCATGCCCTTCGCTCGGAGACGCCGAACTTCGTGCGAAGCTCGACGACCGCCGCTCGCTTCCGGGAAGGGCTTACCAGTTTCCCTCCGAGAGATGCTTGAGCATCTGGATGTCCAGAGCCTGGTCGGCAACCAGCTGCTTGAGCCGCCGGTTCTCGTCTTCCAAGTGCTTCAGCCTCTTGGCTTCCTCACACTTCATGCCACCGTACTGGGCCCGCCAGCGCTCGAGCGTCGACTCACTCACCTCCAAGGCCTGCAGCACCGCCGCCAGATCCTTGCCCGCGTTGAGCATCGCATCAGCGTCACGCAGCTTGGCAACAACCTCTTCTGGACGGTGCTTCTTCCGTCGTCTCGTCATCGAAAGTCTCCTTGCCCGTAGGGCAGTAGACCTTCATATCGCCTGGATCAGGATTTCCAAGGCAGGCCATAGACGATTGCCGGCATAATTTCCCCACTGAAACATCAGTCCAGACTGCAACGTGTTTTGTGGCAAACTCGTATTGCCGTAATGATCTTGCAATGCCCCGTTCACTCTTGGGGCGAGCGGCAACGGGCCACCGAACACTTGCTGAGTAGCCTGACCTATAAAGAAATCGTTGCCACCGAGGTTTGTTGTGAGAGCGCTGAATTCCTTGGACCATGCTAGGAATCCAATTCCATGAAACACCTCGTGGTAGAAAACGCCGATGAAATCGAAACAGCCCGCCGGAACAGATAAAGCAACATCTCTTCTGTAAATCGCGGGTTTCAGAGGTGGGTCATCTGGCTTCCATGTTCAGGTAGGCACGTTCGGTTTCCCAGTCGTCACTGATCTCGGAGAGGGCGGCGGAGGCGAGCCTCAGGAGTGACGCTTCGTTCGGGAAGAGCGTCGCGACCCGTGTCCGTCGTTTGATCTCCTTGTTGAGCCGCTCGAGGCCGTTGGTCGTACGGAGACGTCGCCGGTGGGCGGCGGGTATCTGCAGGACGGTCAGGGCCTCAGGAGCTGCTTGCTCGAGCCAGGCGGCAAGTTGCGGCGCGGTCTTTTGGTAGCGGGCGATGACATCCTTCAGGCGGCGTTCGGCCTCGGCAGGCTCGTCGGCGTCGAACACGCGCCGGAGGTCTCGGGCCACCTCTGTACGCATCGCCACTTTCGGCACGTGGGCCATCGCGTTCCGGATCGTGTGGAACTGGCACCGCTGCCACGGCACTCCGGCCATCACGGCCTGCCTGGCGGCCCGGAGTCCGGCGTGATCGTCACTGACGACGAGTTTCACACCGTGCATTCCGCGTTTTTGCAGGCTCTCCAGGAACTTCCGCCAGTGCGGCTCGGCCTCGGAGAGCTGCACGCTGCAGCCGAGCACGCTCCGCTTGCCGTCGGTGCCGATCCCGATCGCCGTGAGCAGGGCGCATGATCGGATCGCCCCGTCATGGCGGACCTTTTCGTAGCGGGCATCGAGAATGAGGTACGTGATCTCGCCGATCGGCCGGTTCCGCCAGGCATCAAGCTGCTCGTCGAGCTCGGCGGCGGCGCGGCTCACCTGGGTCGAGGTGACTTCGAGCCCGCAGAGCTCCTCGACGATGGCCGTGACCTTCCTGGTGCTGACACCCTGCACGTACATCTCGGCCATGGCGAGGATCATCGCCCGCTCGCTACGGACACCCCGGTCGAGGGCCTTCGGATAGAACGGCCTCCCGCTGGAGTCGCGGTAGCCCCGTGTCTGCGGGATCCGCAGGTCGATCTGGCCGACGCGAGTGTTGAGCGTCTTCGGCTTGAAGCCGTTGGCGTAGCCTTGACGGTCGGCGGTTCGCTGATGAGACTCGGCCTTGAGCACCTGCTCTCGCTCGATCTGCATGGCATGGTTCATGAGTGTGGCGAAGGCGGCGGCCATGGCGTCTGGGCCATGCTCGATCGCCAGATCAACGAGGTCGCGGATCGCAGAACTTTCGTCTTGGTGGGTCATCGCAGGTTCCTTGGAGGAGTTGAAGTACTTCCAAGAAAGCCTCGATGACCCACCTCTTCAACTCGCGCCGCCGGTGTGTTCCTTCCCTCGGCTCGCAAGCTCGCCTCGGTCAGGAACACACCGGCGATTTACAGAAAGAATGTTGCACTAACCCGGAACATCCGCCGGCACGTACGGAATAGGATTGGGGTCAAACCAAGCGAGAAAACCGTAGTTGCGAATCTGGCCATCGCGCCCAAGATAGATCGTCATGCCCGCGTCGGCACTTTGGGGCTTGGGATCAACGCCCGTTAGCATCTCCTGCAAGGTATCGTTGCTCCAACCGTCAGCAGTCCACGACGAGCTGATGATGGATACCATTAGCCCATCCGAATCTGGATTGGGGTTCTCTGACGCAGGGCGCACTCGCACTTCCGTATCCAATACGCCACGCCAAGTAATTAGTTGTGAGATTCGCGACAGCGCGAAAGAAGCAGCTTGCCATATTTGGTTTTCAGTCGCGGTGGATATGAGATTCAGGTTGTCCACAACCCTTACGGTGTAACCTGTGAGAAGACGTGTTGATTCGAGCCATTCAATGGAAAGATGGTGTGCCATTCTGGCTGCACGCCTACTAGGAATCATGGCTGGGATCACCCTTTGTTTAATCACGAACAGAAAGACTTCTGACTGGGCGAAGTCCATAGCGTTCAGAGCCCCACGCGCGGAATTGGGACTAGGAGTATGCTAGTTCGGGAGGGGGGAGGCAATGGATCGTGCGGGTTACTC
>RGWK01000221.1 GCA_010029775.1 Gammaproteobacteria bacterium | reverse complement strand
GCATGACCTGCCTCAACTGCGGCGATTCGAAGTGCGGGTGACGCCTTGCGGCGAGCGGCACGGTCTGCAACAGCTTTACTGACAACGATTCTTGTACTGCCGGTTGCTGCGTTTGCGCAGCAGCCGGCAGCGGGCTCTTCGGTCCTCCCGGAGCCGGTCTCCAAAGAAATACCTCGTCCCGCGGCGTTGCAGCGTGACGTCGACTTCTGGATTCGCGTCTACAGCGAAATCACGACATTCCAGGGCTTTTTGCACGATGAGCGCAACCTGGCCATCGTCTATTCCACGATCAGTCTGCCGCCGACCGAGCGGCCGGGCTCGCCTGTTCGCCGGCAGCTGATCGACGCTGAGCGGGAACGCTGGTCCAAGGCCTTGCTTGAGGCCGCTGACTCGATAGAGACCGAATCGATAGCCGACGGTGCGATGGAGCAGGGCCGCGTGGCTGCGAGCGCCGATGCGCAGCGCGTGATTGAACTCTGGGGTACGGAGGCGAGCGCGGATAGTCTGCGTCTGGCTGCCGATGCGGTGCGTTTCCAGCTCGGGCAGGCCGATCGGTTCCGGGCCGGTATCGTGCGTTCGGGTCAGTGGGAATCGCATATCGCGCGGACGTTCGACTCGCTCGGGTTGCCGCCCGAGCTCGCGGCGTTACCGCATGTCGAATCGTCCTTCACACCGACGGCGTATTCGAAGGTGGGAGCCTCGGGGCTGTGGCAGTTTATGCCGGGGACCGGTCGTCGCTTCATGCGCGTCGATGACATTGTCGATGAGCGACTCGATCCGTTTCGCTCCACCGAGGCCGCGGCCAAACTGCTGCTGCACAACTACCGCACCTTGGGCAGCTGGCCGCTGGCCATCACCGCGTATAACCATGGCACGGCAGGAATGCGGCGGGCCCGCGAGCAGTTGGGTACGGATGACTTTGCCGTGATCGCCCGGCGCTACCAGAGTCGCAGCTTCGGCTTCGCCTCGCGCAACTTCTACCCCTCCTTCCTTGCTGCGCTGACCATCGATCAAAACCCGCAGCGCTACTTCCCCGATGTGCAGCGCGCGGCGGAACTCGTGTTTCACGAGGTTTCGATGCCGGGGTATGCGGAGGTGTCGACCCTCGAGCGTGCACTTGGCATCCCTCGCGAGACGCTGCGTGAGCTCAATCCCGCGCTGCGTCCTGCGGTCTGGTCGGGCGAGAAGTTTGTGCCGCGGGGGTATCGGTTGCGCCTGCCCTCGAGCGAGTCGCTCTCGTCAGCGCAACTCATCGAACAAGTCGGTGCGGATCGGTTGTTCGTAGCGCAGCTCGCACCGCGCGCGCACACCGTCGGGCGTGGCGAGACGTTGACCCGGATCGCCAAGCGATACGGTTTCTCGGTCCTCGAGCTGGCGCGGCTCAACGATATGCCGGCGGATACCAAACTGCGTCGCGGTCAGAAGCTTAGGCTTGCGGATGAGCGGCCGGCGACTTTGGCGAGCGCGCTTTCGTTAGAGAGCGCTGCAGGCGCTGCGCCCTGAGGGCGAGTCGATATAATCCCGTCATGTTGTCTGGGTCCATGAGATGGCGCCGGTGGGCGCTGCTGCCGTTCGCGGTGGCGCTTGCCGTGTTCGGCAACCCTCTCGCCGTGGCCGCGACGGTGACGCCGGCCGGCTCGTCGGGCTCACCGCGCAGCTTGGGTGAAGTCGAGTTGCCGCAGGCAACGCTCGTGGTGGTAAACAAGGGAAAGCGCCAACTGGAACTGCGACGGGGCAACCAGTTGCTTCGCCGATATCGCATCTCACTGGGGCTGAATCCGATCGGTCATAAGCAGTATGAGGGTGATTTCCGCACCCCCGAGGGGAAGTACCTGCTGACCCGTCGCAACCCACGCAGCGAGTTCTTTCTCTCGATTGCCGTGTCCTACCCGGATTCGCGCGATATCGCGCGTGCGCGCCGGGCAGGCGTCCGCCCAGGCGGTCTCATCATGGTGCACGGTTTGCCCAATGATCCGCGCTGGCCGCCCGAGCATTATGCGGGCCAGGATTGGACTGACGGCTGCATCGCGCTCAACAACGCTGACATGATGGAGTTCTGGATGCTGGTCCAGTCCGGCACGCCCATCCACATCAACCCCTGAGGTCGCCCTTGGAAACTAGCATCGTCATTCCCGAAGTCGTCGATGCGCGAGTGGCGCCGCGCGGCGCGCTCGAAAGCCTCTCCCAGGACGAGATCGAGCAATTGCTCTCCACGGGCCGCGGCGGTTTGTATCCGCTCTTTCGGCAATGTGCGCTGGCCGTGCTCAATGCCGGCAGTCACACCGACAACGCGCGGGAGATTTTCGACAGCTACCGCGACTTCGACATCCAGATCGTTCGCCATGCTTGGGGTGTGAAGCTCGAGATCCGCAATGCGCCGGCCTCGGCGTTCGTCGATGGGCAAATGATCCGCGGCATCAAGGAGCTGCTGTTCGCCGTGCTGCGCGACATCATCTATACGGCCAATGAAGTGATGGAGAGCGGCCGCTTCGATCTGACGCGTCCGCAGTCGATCACCAATGCGGTGTTTCACATCCTGCGCAACGCGCGACTGCTCGAACACAAGTCACGCCCGAATCTGATCGTCTGCTGGGGTGGTCACTCCATCAGTCGAGAGGAGTACGAGTACACCAAGAAAGTGGGGTACGAGCTCGGCCTGCGCGGACTCGATGTGTGCACGGGCTGCGGACCCGGCGCCATGAAGGGGCCGATGAAAGGCGCCACCATCGGGCACTCAAAGCAACGCATTACCTCGGGTCGATACGTCGGCGTCACCGAGCCCGGCATCATCGCGGCCGAACCACCGAACCCCATCGTCAACAACCTCGTCATCATGCCGGACATCGAGAAACGTCTCGAAGCGTTCGTGCGCGTGGCGCATGGGCTCGTGGTGTTCCCCGGTGGCGTGGGCACCGCGGAGGAAATCTTCTATCTGCTCGGCATACTGCTGGATCCCGCCAACGCTGAACAACGCATGCCGGTAGTGTTGACCGGGCCGCGCCGCAGCGCCGCCTACTTCGAGCAGATCCAGCGCTTTCTCGCCGGCACGGTGGGCGAAACTGCTCTGGATCGGCTGAAGATCGTGGTCGATGACCCTGCGGAGGTGGCCCGCATCATGGATCGCGGGGTCGACGAGGTCCGCGATTTTCGCAAGCGCAGCTCCGACTCCTACAACTTCAACTGGCTGCTGAAGGTCGGTGAGGAGTTCCAGAAGCCGTTCGAGGTGTCGCACGCCTCCATGCGTACGCTGCGCCTGCATCGCGATCAGCCCGTGCACCAGCTGGCGGCAGATCTGCGTCGGGCGTTCTCAGGCATTGTCAGCGGCAACGTCAAGGAGCAGGGCATTCGGGCGATCGAGCGGCACGGCCCCTTCGAGCTGGTCGGCGACCCGGCCATCATGTCCATGCTCGATGAGCTGCTGTCGGGCTTCGTGGCCCAGCAACGGATGAAACTGCCGGGCTCGGCCTACGTGCCGTGCTATCGCATCGTGCGCCCTTGAAATCCGATTGAGCCGCCCCATTTCGGGAGAGGTTCAACCCGAGGAGTCCTCCATGAGCGATTCAACCGCTGCGGGCAGTCCTACGCCCGTTGCCGAGAAGCACGGTTTCCAAGCCGAGGTTCGCGAGCTGCTGCAGCTCATGATCCACTCGCTGTACAGCCACCGCGAGATCTTCCTCCGCGAGCTGATCAGCAACGCATCGGATGCCAACGACAAGCTGCGGTTCCTCGCGCTGGCGCAACCTGAGCTGATGGCGGGGGAGGCGGAGCTCAAGATCTGGATTGACCATGATCCGCAGAAGGCAACCTTGACCATCCGTGACAACGGCATCGGCATGACCCGGGAGGAGGCGATCGCGCACCTTGGCACCATCGCCAAGTCGGGTACGGCAGATTTCTTCAAGCGCCTCACCGGCGATCAGCAGAAAGATTCGCAACTGATCGGGCAGTTCGGCGTGGGGTTCTACTCCGCCTTCATCGTGGCTGACGAGGTCGAGGT
>RGWK01000023.1 GCA_010029775.1 Gammaproteobacteria bacterium | reverse complement strand
TCTGTGGCTGATGCCGCTTCCGTGGCACGTGTCAGCTCGCTCGATGACATTCGACAAGGCGGCGTGCTCAGAGTTTGTATCGTCCCCAACTATGCGGGAATCAGCCTGCGCGACCCGCGCACGGGCCAATTGGGTGGATTCGACATCGACATGTCCAAGCGCCTGGCCGCGCAGTTGCGCGCCCGCGCTCAGTACGTCGAAACCGATTACGTTGCCTTTCCTGAGGACTTGAACGCCGGGCGATGTCATATCGCGATGATGGGAATCTGGGTCACGCGGACTCGCGCCGAGCGCGCCGATTTTTCACAGCCCTATTTCAGCAGCGACGCGTTTGCCATCACGGCTCGTGGCAATCGGCGCTTGAAGAGCTGGGATGACGTCAACCGGCCGCAGACGCTACTGGCGGTGGTCAATAGTGCCGAGTTGTTGTTGCGCGCACGGCAGATCGTGCCCAATGCGACGATCGCGCCGCTGACCCCACTTCGACAGTCCGGACGCGAGAGCCCCGCCGCCGAGGTCATGGCGGGTCGTGCCGATGTCTTTCTAGTCGATCGCGTGATGGCCAAGGCCTACCAACGCGGAAACACCTGGGCGCGCGTGATCAGTCCGCCACAGCGCATCGCACTGACCGAAATCGCCTATGCCGTCCCGAAAGGCGATGCGGCGTGGCTGAATACGGTGAACGATTTCATTGCGCGTAGCCGCGCGGATGGCAGCCTGCTCGCGCTCGCTACGCAGCACGGCTTCGAGGCCTCAGTGAGGACAGACTGAGAATGCCCGTGTTTTCTCGTCATAGTCGACCGCAACCTTTGCTGATGCGCGGCTTTTTCGTACTCGCGCTGCTGATCGGGTCAGCACTCACCTGGTTCGCGTATTATTTTTCGCAGCGCGCCATTGACCAACGCACCGTGCAGCGCCACTGGGAACATGTTCAGCTCGATGCGGTCACGCTCGAGGATCACGCCAGCCGCTCGCTCGACACTGCCGTCAATCTCATGCGCCTGGCGGCATCACTGACAACACCCGATCTGCTTAGCGACCCGCAGCGCGGCTCGGCGACGCTGGTGGATCTGGCTGCTGATTCGCCCGTGATGCGCAGCCTCTCGCTGGTCGATTCTTCAGGCAAAGTAGTGCTCAGTTCGGTCCGACGCAACGTCGGCGTGCAACTGCCCCCGGAGGACGTCAAACTCGACAGCCGATG
This sequence comes from Gammaproteobacteria bacterium, assembly GCA_010029775.1. Taxonomy (GTDB): domain Bacteria; phylum Pseudomonadota; class Gammaproteobacteria; order Steroidobacterales; family Steroidobacteraceae; genus UBA964. Next base: position 14,638 of record RGWK01000023.1, on the reverse strand, counting down.
GACCGGCGTGTTCGAGTTTCACTTCGGTCGCTCGTTCGCGTTGCGTGATCTGTACGAATTCGAGGGCGATCGAACGCCTGTTGATCTTGGTTTCCTGCTCATCGAAGCGCCCGTCGACATCGGCGGGACTACGTATCACTGGATTGCCGCAGTCAATTTAGGCGTCTTCCTAAACCTGTGGGATCAGCTCGGCCAGCCTGAGGTGTCCCAAATTCATATTGTGGGCGAGAACGGTGAGTTGCTTGCTTCGCAAGCAGCTCAAACTCAAGGACTGCGTGACGCTCTCCCGCGAGTGCTGGCCGATCGCGTCGATACCCCACAGGCCGATTTCGTAGCCGGGGAAGACGATCGCACATTGGTCACCTATCGCAGTAGTGATTTGTACCCCCTATCCATCGTCATCACCACCGAGCGTAACCGCCTGCTGCAAGATAACGAAAATCCTCGGGGCGGATTGCCCATGGTCACGATCGTGGCGCTGGTCGCCAACCTGTTGCTGATCGTTTTCTTGGCCGTGCTCTTTGCCATGTATCGGCGCTACGAGCGCAGCTTGCAGGAACTGGCCAATCAATCCCACGCCGTCGATCTACATTTGATGGTGTCGGAGACCTCGAGCAACGGCACCATCCTAGGTGGCAACACCGCATTTTTTGCGGCAAACGGCTATGCACCCGAGGAGCTGATCGGGCAAACCTATCGCGCCTTGACCACCGAAATTCCCGGCCAAGGCTCGCTCGAGACCGCGTTTGAGACGCTACGCACGGGTCGAGCTTGGCGTGGAACGCTGCAGAACCGTCGCAAGTCGGGCGATCTGTACTGGGTCAGCGCCACCATCGTGCCCTTTCCCGACGTCTGGGGCCGGACCGCGCGGTACGTGACGCTCATGACCGATATCAGCGAATCAATTTTGCTGTCAGCAAGGGTCGCGAACGAGCAACGCCTCCGAGAGGATCTCACGGCCCTCAATCAATCGCTCGTCACCGAAGCCACCACCGACCCGCTCACCGGCCGACCGAACAAGCGCGCATTCGATCTGTTCATGCCGAAGGCAGTCGATATTTCCAAAGACGACCAAAAGCCGCTGTCGGTCATGATGCTCGACATCGACCATTTCAAGCAGATCAATGACACCTACGGGCATCTCGCCGGTGATGCCGTGTTACGTGAAGTCGCCATACGCTGGGAGCGCGAAATTCGCGGCTCAGACATGCTTGCACGGCTCGGCGGCGAGGAGTTCTGCGTGGTATTGCCACGAACCACGACGGAGCAAACCCGTCGGCTTGCCGAAAAAATCTGCCGCCTCACCGCGGCCGTGACCATCGACTTCGAAAATTCACCGGGCGAAATTCTGTCGATCCCCGTGACCGTGAGCATCGGGGTGTCGACTGCCGACCCCGCCGATGCAGTCAGCACTGAGCAACTGATGCATTCCGCGGATGAAGCGCTCTACGAGGCGAAGCGCTCAGGTCGCAATCGGGTCGTCGTAGCCGGCGGATCGATGGCGACATGAGACCAGGGAGATGGTGCCGGGAATAGGATTCGAACCTACGACCTACGCATTACGAATGCGCCGCTCTACCAACTGAGCTATCCCGGCAACCGGCCCCGGGCAAACACCGGGGTGCGCATCTTAAACGCGCCGCAGACGAATGAAAAGTTCAACCCCCGCGTATTCCATACCCGGCGGGGGCGGCGGCAACTTGTCGAAACTGAGCTCATTCGGGGCTAGGTCAGTAAGGGCGCCCGTCTCGAGATCCTGAAAGTGATAGTGCGGTTCGGTATTCGAATCAAACCACGCCCGATCGCCGTTCACGGCGAGCTGGCGGATGACGCCCTTGGCCGCAAACAGCTTCAGTGTGTTGTAGACGGTGGCCTTGGAGACACGCATGCCGCCCTCGCGCAGCCGGCTGAGGATCTGCTCGGCCGTCAGGTGCTGGGGTGAAGCAAGCAGCAACGCAGCAATTCGCAGCCGCTGCGCCGTGGGCAACACCCCGCTATTTTTCAGGCGTTCCGGCAAGTCCGCCGCTAAGACGATCATCAGCCGAAGTATACACAGCCCGGCAATCCAGTGTGCCGGGTGGCGCAATCAGCGAGAAATCGCAACTTGGAGAGCACCACCGCGTGAGGCCACCAAGTACGGGATTTTGGCACGGACGGTTTGCCCGCCGTCATAGGCGACAGTGAACTGCACTGATGCACGACACGAGACGGTGGCAATCGTGTCGTCGGTGAACAAAGTTTCCACGCCCTCATTGGCCGCCTCAACCGCCGTCTCCGCCCACGCCGCGCAGGCAGTCAAGCAGGCCTTCTTTGAACCCTCATCGTCGACAGGGCAAGACGCAGCGACTTCCGGTATTTTCTTGTAAAGATCGCGTGCACACTGTTCAGCAACATCTGTCACCACCCCTTGCTTACCGAGCGCCAGCATCTGGTCGATTGCTGCTACGTCGTCGCACGAGGCTCGCGGACTGCAGGCACTCAGCGCGACGCAGAGGACACAGAGAAATGCGATTTTCGCTTCCGTGCATCCAACCGAGCCCTGCCGAACCCGTTGCGACCAACGCTCAAGAAACACTACCCATCTCCACGAAATGAAGCCGTGAGGTTGTGATGGACCACGCAGCGATCTGCCGTCGCGTACCATCCGGAAAAACTGCTTCCGTACCATGATCTATCCACTCCCCACTGCACCCGAGATCACTGAGCATCGCAGCATCCATGCTCCTAGTCGCCGAAAAAATTGCCGCTTCACGAAATCGAGCGCTTTGCCCGGTAGCGGAAAAACGATCGTGAAAACTAGCCCAGCGACGGCCGACGAGGCGTTCTTTTAGCGCGGTCAGCTCACCGTGGTAGTCCGCCCTCTCCAGCCCAAGCTGACCAAGCACATTACAAAAAAGCACAGCCGCCTTGGGCCGCGCCGCCAATACCTCGGGCAGCCGGATTACGAAATCCTCCATCAACCATCTCGTGGACACTCCGGCCCTGCCGAGCTGCCGTCCATGAAGGCAATGGAAAAAAAATCTGGCTGACGTATCCAGTTCTATCATCAACAGCCGACTGAAACGCGTGAGGAAAGCCACCGGCAGAAACCACCCTGCACTGGGTCCGACCAACACGAGATCGTCCGTGTCTGGTTCCCACGAAGCGAGGAAAGACGCGACCTGCTCACGGAATGGCCGATGGCATTCCCGATACCGGAGGGCTCGCATATGCCACCGGAGGCCGCCACTTGGGCGCAGCATGCTGGGCCGAAGCACGGTCGATGCTGGACCCGCCCGACGGGACGGACCGACGAGCGACGAACGATTACTTGGAGTACGTGTAACCATGCTGCCTTCGACCGACAATTTACTACAGCGCCTCGTCACAACAACACTGCTTTCGATGGTCGTTTGTCTTGCGCCCAGGCTTGGGATTGCTGCTCAGGCTGCCAAACCGGAGACCAGCGCGAGCACCTGCACCTTTGCAACAGAGTCCAATGTTGTCGACTTGTTTAGTGCTTGGAATCTGGCTCTGGCATCGTTGGATCCTGCGCGAGTTACGTCAATGTATTGGCCGGATGCCGTTCTGCTACCCACCGTGTCCAACGTCCCGCGAACGAATTCAGCCGCTATCCAAGACTATTTTGAACATTTCCTTCAGCGGTTTCCCCGCGGCGAAATCACTGAACGCGTTGTCCACATCGGATGCAACGTGGCAATGGATATGGGTCTCTACGTCTTTTCGGTGATGGACGCCAACGGGCGAGCATCAAGCGTCTCGGCACGATACACCTTCGTATACACGCTAAAAAACGGCATTTGGAAGATTCAGCACCACCATTCCTCGGCAATGCCTGAACCCGCTGCAACTGCGCAGGATACTCACGGCAAGACTGCGAAGCCGACTTCGGATGACGAACCCTCGAAACCTCGGCAAGAGTCGTCTGCGCTGTCCTCCACGGACGCCAGCTCACGGCCGGCGCCGCCTTCCTCACCCAAGGCACCCGCGACAATTCGCTTGGCTTCGGCATCTCGGACCGCTAACTCGTGGTTGTCGCCTGAACAGCGTCGCAAGGTCGGCCGCGACTCGGTGGGGTTGAAAATCTGCGCCGCGGAGCGATCAACCGCCCGCACCGTAGAGATCTCAGCACCCTCACCGTTCGCCGAGGCCAACGAAGCAGCGGTTTCGTGGGCGCGCGCGGCACGCTGGTCTGTGAGCGGAGAACCAACCCCTCAAGAGCCGGTATGTGCTCAAGTGGTAGTGCGGTTTACCGATGCCGGACTCTGACATCGAGTCAATCGAGCGAGTTGAACTCGCGTGGCAATGCCCACTTGCGAACAAACACCGCGAGAATCTTGTCCGCGCGCTGCCGTTCTGCAGCCGTAAGCGACTCTCTCAGCATTCGAAGGTTAGCATCCGCGGTCTCCACGAAAGTGGTGTCCCAGCCGGCCGCACTGAGTTTGCCTGCCGAAATCCATACGTAGGCCTTGAACGCGTCAGGTTTGACGCCTTTACCGTAAGCGTAGCGAACGCCCACTTCGGCGCGGGCCCTAGAGTTGCCCCTTAACGCGGCCGTTAAATACCAGCGGGTCGCAAGGCGATCGTTTTGCTTGACGCAAAAACCGCGCGCATAGAGCTCGGCGAGACCAAAGGCGGAGGACGAGTCGCCGTCGCGCTCACTCTTCAGCCAGTGATCGCGTGCTTTGCAGTATTCGCCCGCCCGAAACGCATCGAAACCACTTAAAAATTGGGCGTCAGCAACGGCCGCCGAAATTGCCAACCCACTGATCAGGACCAGTCGCTGTAGCCGCCGCAACGCACTCGGACGAATCATTTTTTAGGCAACTCTCCATCACGATAAAGCACGGTGATGCTGATACGTCGGTTCTTCGGGTCTGCCGGGTTCATCGGATTGACCGGCTGAGAGTCCGCGACACCCTCAATGCGGGAAAAGCGCGATTCGTCTACCCCGATCGAGGTCAACACTTGCCGAGTCATATCGGCGCGATTCGCCGACAAGGTCCAATTATTGTTGCCTGCCGCCTTGAACTGCGTGCTGTCCGTATGCCCACGAACTGCAACCTCGTTGGGCACCCCCTTCAGGCTCTCACCGACCTTGGCGATCAGCGCAGCCGCCGGCGCCGACAGGCTGGTGGTTCCCGAGTCGAACATCGAGAAGCCGGCATCATCAATAATCTCGATACGCAAGCCTTCCTTTTCCCTGACGAATTTCACTTTCGACAGCAGCTCCGATGTTGCTTCGTCGGCACCGATCTGCTTTTCCATCGCATCCTGCAACGACTCGAACGCTTTTTCGTCCTGCTCAGCCGCGATCTTCTGCCGCTCCTCCTCGCTCAATCCTTGAGGCAGCGCTTGGTCCTCACTGCTCGACTCCTCCTCTTCGGTCCCCGGAGCAGTCAATTGGTTGATTCCGGTCTGAGTGAGCGTCATGGGCAGCGCCTTCGGATCGATCAAAGACATACCGCCAAAAAACCCACTGGAACCGCCAGATTTATCCACTACCGGTCGATTGGTTGGCTGAAAGTACTCGGCGATGCTCTTGCGTTGATCAGCGTTAGTCGCACCGAGCAACCACATCAAAAGAAAGAACGCCATCATCGCCGTCATCATATCCGCAAGGGCGATTTTCCAGGCACCGCCATGCCCACCCGCGTGTCCCTCATCAATTATTTTCTTGATGATGATCGGCTGCAGTGGCGCCGCCGCCTCAGTGGCGGCAGGCACTTGCGCGGCGGCCGGCGACGCCTCTGCCGTCGAGGCCGCACCATCTGTCGCTGCAGGCGTATCCCCGCTCACCCCTGCTGGGGGCGGGACTGCATCACTTGCCACGGAGGCCATCAAACACCTCGGCGAAACTCGGGCGAGAGTGGTGGTCGATCGCTGCGCGCGCCGACTCGATGATCAGCGGGACCGGATAATTTTTCATATGTCCGATGAGGGCAAACTTGGCGACCTGATAAATCTGACCGTCTTCATCGACAAGTTGCTTCATTCGTTGAGCCAAGGGCCCAACGATGCCGTACGCCAGAAACACGCCGAGGAAGGTTCCCACGAGAGCGGCGCCGATCAACCCACCAAGGACGGATGGCGGTTGATCGATGGCCGACATCGTCTTAACCACGCCGAGCACACAGGCGACGATGCCAAGTGCAGGCAACGCACCTTCCAACGCCGCCATCGCTTCAGCAGGTTTCAGAGCGCCATGGTGGTGGGTCTTGATAGCGACGTTCAAGCTGTCCTCTACGGCATCGGGGCTCGGAGGCTGGTTGGACGTCACCAACAAACGGATTGTGTCGCAAATCATAGCGATCAAGTCGTGATCTTTAAGCAACTTAGGAAACTCTCCGAAGACGGAACTGGCCTCGGGATTTTCGATATGAGGCTCGAGCGCGACTGCCCCCTCGGCCTTGAACAACTTAAAGAGTTTCACGATCAGAGTGATCGTGTCTTGATAGTCCTGCTTCTTGTATGTCGGACCACCGAAACACTTACCGAGACCGCCTCCTACTCCCTTTAGGACCTCCAAACTGTTGCCGATCACCATGGCCGCAACTCCAGCCCCGAAGATGATGCCCATTTCCGTTGGAGCAGCTTCGATAATCGGCGCCATCGGCCCGTGGTGGAGGATGTAGAAGCCGAAGACGCAGCCAAACAGCATTACCAGACCGATAATTACGAACACGTTGTTCTTCCTCTCGAAATAACTCTTGGATCCGATCCGCCGATACCCTTGGGGTGTTGACGCGCGGCGCGCGTATCCGCCTCACTCGCACCCATCGTTTCGCGCAATTTTCGCGCGACCGCCGACAACATCTGGCTGACTCGTGACTCGCTGACCTCGAGTACGGCACCGATTTCCTTCAGAGTCAGTTCGCGGTCATAGTACAGAGCGACAATCATTTGCTCGCGCTCGCTGAGCGTCAAAATACCTGCTCGCAGGGCCGCATGAGAACTTTCCTCTGCGACCACCTCTTCAGGCAACGGTCCGTCACTAGCAAAATCCAAGTCTTCCAGACTGACCGACGCAGACAGGCCTTGGTTCCGTCCACGCAGACTTTCATATCGGGCGACATCCAGCCCGAGCGCATCGGCGATCTGCCGATTGGTCGGTGCCGCACCCTTATCGTTGGCAAGCCGCGCAGCCGCCGCTCGCGCTTCAACGGCTACTTTAACTGTGCTTCGCGGCGCCCACGATGCGCGGCGAATCTCGTCCAGCATTGCGCCACGGATGCGCAATTTAGCGAAAGTTTCGAAGTCATTGCCGCGATCGGCATCAAAAGCTTCCAAGGCTTCCATCAAGCCAACAATTCCTGCCTGCACGAGATCAGAGTGCTCGATCGAGGCAGGCAGACGCCCACGGAAATGCGACGCACAACGCCGCACGAGCTTGACGTGTCCCGCAAAATCGTCTGTACCGGCGCCAATCGTCGATGTAGCGCTCGCCACTTCTGCGTAACTGTCGCCCGAACGCTTCATGGCATCGCCACCTCACGGCGTCGACCGAGCTTATCCAGGAGGAACCGATTGTCGACTGGAGCAATTGGCATGTTTGACAACTCACCGGCCAAGCGACGAATAGCTGCTGCGGCGCGGGAATCCGGGAATGCGGTGACAACGCAGTCTCGCCGACGCATTGCATCGGCAATTGCATTATCGTGCGGTACGACGCCGGCCAAGGTCAGCGGCAAGCCCAGAAACCGCATGGCGACATCCTGCAAGCGCGTGAAGACTTGCTGCCCCCTTTGCAAGTCATTGACATCGTTGACGACAATATGGAAAGCCTTGCACTGCAACTCGGTGTGGGCCACCTTGATGAGACCGTAGGCATCGGCGAGTGAGGCGGGTTCGTCGCGAACGACTACGACGATGGCATCGGCCAACTGGACCAGAGTCGTGACGTGTGAGCCGATTCCAGCACCGGTGTCGATAATCAGATAATCCGGGGCAGGCTGTACGTCCTGCAACCCTTGCAGCAGGCGGCCGAATTCGCCGCTTGGCAGGTCTGCCAAGTCACGAATGCCCGAGCCGCCGGGAATGATGCGAATGCCCTCAGGGCCCGCGAACATTGTTTGTGCCAATTGGCAATGCCCGGCTAAAACGTCGGCGACCGTGACCCGAGGCTGTGTCCCGAGCAGCACGTGCACGTTGGCAAGTCCCATGTCGCCATCGAATAGCACCACGTTGAGATGCGTCCGAGCGAGAGCCACGGCAGTGTTTAGACTGAGCAGCGTCTTACCAACACCGCCTTTTCCACTGGCGAAGGCCAAGATTCGCGTCGTCTTATTGCTGCCGCGCATCATGCGTCTCGCGTCGAGTCTGCGGTCAGCAAGAGGGTGATACCTTGACGGATCGAGGCTTCGAGCCCGCGCAGCGCCGAAGCATCCATCACCCGGGTCGGATCAGCGTCCTGCGATACCCCGATCAACGGCACCTTGCGCTCCGCGAGTTTGGAGAGCAATGCGAGCGGCAATTCCATCGGCGACCAATGCGAGACGATCACACCGGACGACGGCGGGCAGGCGTCGAGCCAGCGGGCGGCGGCCGCGCCACTCAGGTACGAAGGCAGACAGATGGCGACGCGATAAGCGGGAAATTCCTCTCGCAGAGTCTCGACTTCCTCTGCACGCCGTCCGCCGGCGTCAACTACCGTCACCTCGGCGGGCACCGCGCCCCAACACGGCAACACACCCGCGGCGTCTGCGATCGCAAAGAACTTTTCGCGGGCTCCGCAGCGGATATCACGCAGTGCAGCCACCACGGGCCTGCCGTGGCTCCGCGCAGCCAGCCGATGCGCCAGTTGCATGGAGACGGTGGTGGTGCCGGCAGCAGCGGGGCCGATTACCATCAGCGGTTGCGCCAACAACTCAAGGTCATCACTGTTGACGCGAACTTCCGCGTATAGCCGCTGCGAGACCCTGCCGCAGTCGCTGCCCTCTGCCAGCAGGTGCTCAGCGTATGCAGCTGACACTCCGTGCTCGAGCAGTGCCATTTTGGCACTCACGATTGCCGATCGGCTGCCATGCGCCAAACGGGTTTCGATGGCCTGCAGTTCCTGACGTATGGCATTGACGAGATCGACTCCAGAGACCGCGGCCACCTCAGCAGACGGCTCGCGCTGCCACTCTCGAGGAACACTCGTTTCCCGAACATCCGCTTTGACACTTTTCGTGCGTCGCGGCTTGCGATTGACCTCCGCGTCCAAGGCAGCAGCAAAACGTTGCTGCTTGACAGGGTCTCCCGTTGCGTCCGGAGAGTCCTCATCACTCACGTCGGTGCAGACCAGTAGCTCGTGACTGTTCCCAACACGGCTCGAGGAGATGAGCAGTGCCTCGGCCCCGTACAACTGCCGAGACAACTCGCTGGCTTCACTGAAGCTACCGGCAACGACCCTTTCAATTCTCATCGATGACTCCGTTAGGCGGCCGCGCTCGTGCGCGGCTGGACGGTGATACTTGAGTTAACACGCAGACTGGTGTCCTCCGGCAACTCCGCATAAGAGAGCACCGACAGTCCGGGGATTCGCGGTCGCAGCACGCGCGACAGCCACGGGCGAAGTGTGGGAGAGGTCACCAGGATCGCCGGGCGATCTGCATTGGTCTCATCGCGCGAGGCTTTGCCTACAGATTGCAACAAGCCTTCGGCCAACTCCGGCTCTATCGGCACGTTGCCCCCCTGACTCCGGCGAACGGTCGCGTGCAACACCTGTTCAAGCTCCGGCGCCAGCGTCATGACTGACAACTCTTCGCCGTGCAAAACATACTGTTGGACGATCATTCGGCCCAGTGCCACGCGCGCTACGCCGGTGAGCTCCTCGATGTCCTGGACTTTCTCTGCGACCGGGGCCAAGGCCATAAGAACTCCGCGCAGGTCACGGATAGACACACCTTCGGCAAGCAGGTTCTGCAAAACTTGAGTCAGAGTGCCGATCGGCAGCTTCTTGGGGATTAATTCTTCGACCAACTTCGGCGCAGCGGCGGCGAGTTTGTCGACCAACTGCTGCGTCTCGTCGTGCCCCAGCAGCAAGTTGCAGTTTTCCTGCAGGATTTTATTCAGATGGGTAGCGATGGTTGTACTCGCATCCACCACCGTGTAACCCAGCGATCGGGCGTAATCACGCTGCGCAGGATCGATCCATACGGCATCGAGCCCGAACGTTGGATCTTTGGTTCGAATACCCTGCAAATCCCCGTGAACCACACCGGAGTGGATAGCCAACTCCCGCGCCGGCTTGACCTCTCCACGTCCGATGACCACACCGTTGACCATGATCTGGTACGCCTCGGGTCTCAGATCCAGGTTGTCACGGATATGGACTTGCGGGATCAGAAACCCCAGTTCGTAGGTCAACTTCTTGCGAATGCCCCGGATCCGCGTAACCAGGGCACCGCCCTGTTGAGCGTCGATCAGGGCGACGAGTGCATATCCCACCTCGAGACCGATGGCATCAGCTTGCTGCACATCGGACCACGACAACTCGCGCGGTCCGACCGGTGCTTCAGCCCCCTTAGTGGCCTCAGCGGCCACTCGCTCCCTGCGCCGTCCGAGAATCCATGCCGCGCCAGCGGTGATAGTCGCGAGCGCGAGGAATGCCAGATGCGGCATGTCCGGGATCACCCCGAGCAAGGCCAAGATCGCAGCCGTCAGCCACCAGGCTTCGACATTGCTGAATTGCGAAAAGGTCTGGTCGTGCAGCGACTCCTCTCCGGAAACACGCGTCACGATGATCGCCGTGGCAATCGAGAGCAACAAAGCCGGGATCTGCGCTACCAATCCGTCGCCCACGGCGAAGGTCGTATAGCGCTCGAAGGCCTCCGCCAAACCCATCCCGTGCTGCAGGGAACCAACCAGCGTTCCGCCAAAGATGTTGATCAACAATATGAGGATGCCAGCGACCGCATCGCCTCGGACGAATTTACTGGCTCCATCCATCGAGCCGTAGAAGTCCGCTTCCGAGGTGATCTCCCGGCGTCGTGTCCGGGCTTGATCCTGATTGATCAGTCCGGCGGCCAAATCGGCATCCACTGCCATCTGCTTGCCCGGCATGGCGTCCAAAGTGAAACGCGCAGTGACTTCAGAGACACGCCCCGCTCCCTTGGTGACGACGATGAAGTTAATGATCACCAAGATGGTGAACACCACGATGCCCACGATGTAATCGCCACCGACGAGAACCGAGCCGAAGGCCTCAATCACGTCACCGGCCGCGTCTGTCCCCTCGTGACCGGCACTGAGTACGACTCGGGTCGAGGCCACGTTCAGCGCCAGCCGCAACAACGTTGCAAACAGCAGCACGGTCGGGAACACGGAAAACGAGAATGGTCGCGACGCAGAGATCGCCAAAAACAAAATGATCAGCGACAGTGCGATATTGAAGGTGAAGAATAGATCGAGAAGCAGCGGCGGAACCGGCAACACCAACATGCCAAGCAGCAACAGGAACCCCAAGGGGATGGCAACGGCTTGAACCGGCAACTTCTTGCCGGTTTGTCGAAGAATCGACATCAGTTCTTGCGGTGCTGCAGCCATTATTTAGTCTAATAAAATCAACTGTTTACAAAACTTTCGAACCATCTTTACAGACTGGTCCGTTGCGCGCGCATGTACACGTTGCAACTCACATGCCATACGGATTTCCGCAACCGCCCTCGCACTCAAGGACGAGTACGTTGTGCCGACTACGCTGGATGATGAATATCAATGCTTTAACCGCGGGCACACTCTGTTTGGTGCTCGCTCTCGGTGGTTGTGCAAGCGTCAAAGTCACAGACCCACAGGGCGCCAAGACGACCCGCCACACCGTGCGACCGTTTGATCGTCGGTTGCGGCCTGCCTATCGTGAGGACCACGTCGTCACCATCCGGCAGTTGCCGCCTGCCCCTCCCACGGACACGTTGCCGAGCAAAGAACCCCAAGACATCGTGGCCGTGGGCTTCGCATCGATCACTGCTCAGTCAGGGTCGGATCCCGCACAGCGCCGCTTGCAAGCCGTAAGAGCGGCCAAGATGGATGCCTACCGCAACCTCGCCGAACAGCTGTTCGGCCTCGAGTTGGCGGGAGAAACGGCAGTGGCCGAGGGGCGGGTCGGTGGCGACGCTCTTCGCACCCGGTTTACGGGAACGATTTCCGGTGCAGAGGTGGTCTCGCTCGAACCGCTCGGTAACGATTCTTACCAGGCCACCATTCGGCTGCCCGCCCACTATGTCGCCGCGGCGCGACGAGATCGTCGATGAATGCTCGCCCCGCTCGCTCAGTGCTGCTGAGCGTCGCTGCCCTAGCGGGCTTACTGGAGTTTTCAGCGCCAGCCGATGCGGCGGACAGCCGTCAACCTGGCGAGTTGAACGCGTTGGCGAATTCGCTGCAACGCTGCTTGGAGCAGGACTCTTCGCTGGTTCAACTGGACTCCACCCTGATGCGGGACGGGCGGGTGGAAGACAGCCTCCGCATCACCCGCGGACCGTCTCAGTGCCGGCAACCTGTGGACGCGCCGTCGCAATCTTGCCCAGCGGTGAGCGCTGGTATTCACCGCGCAATTCAGGTTGACGTGGCGTCTGTTGATCGACACCCGGCATGGTCACCCAACGAACATGCGCGTCTGCAGGATGGCCTGGCTGCCATCGCCACGCAGTTCGACTCCGCTGTCGACGACACGCCGGATCAGGCACTACTTCTGCGAATTCGCAGTGAATTTTCCGGCGTTGCCTCAATTCAACGCCAGCTCGATGAATGGGTGAAGGGCCCGCGAAGCGCGACGATAACCCTTGAACTCATTGATACCCAACGGAGTGAACAAACGCTGGGTAGACGCCACGTGGCGGTGAGACTGCCACCGGTCATCCGCAGCCGAGTGTCGACCGAGGCCCATGCGCGGTGGTTGCGCGACTCTCTGAATGCGGTTGCAATCGCGGCCGACCAACTGCTGAAGCCGGCACGGTGCTCCGAGCCCTCATTGCATGCGACGCTCAAGGCGCGTGACCTGCAACTCGACACGCGCGGCTACCTCGGTCTACGCGCCGGCGTTACTTTTCTGCTGGTGCCTCGCGCCGACGCTGCCGCAGCACGCGCGTGGCCAGTGGCGCGGATCAAGTCCGTCAGTTTTAACGAAGTTGCGACCTTGGAAGTCTTACGCGGCGATAAAGCAGTATGCGAAGCCGGTTGCGCAGCCATACCACTCTGATTCGCCGAGCTGATTCGCGCCCCTAAGGCTTTCTTACTACCGGAACGCCACTCTGCAATTCGCTACCCCGGCGCTCGATCAATTCACGTAGCGCAGCGATTTCAGACTTCAAACGGGCTACTTCAGCCGTGGCTGACTTGATGTCTTTGCCCTGCTCCTCGCTGAGCACGGCCACGATCCGCTGCTTGCTCCGATCTTGCCCACCAGGCTGATTCTCTCGTGGCAATTGTTTCTCGATACTGGCCAGTCGTGAATCGAGTTTACGAATTGCGGCGTCAACGGCGTCCAACTTCACACCTTGTTGCTTGAGTTCCGCACTGGTGACAGTAGTCTCTGCCGATGTAACGCGAGGCACCTTTCCGGCCGTGGAAACAGCGCCGCGCAAGGAATCCAGCATTTCGTTCAGTCGGCGGACCTCCAACTGCTGCAGCGCCAGTCGGTCGGTCTTAACCTGCTCTCGGAGGGTGATCACTGCGCGCTGGGTCGTATCGGTGGCGATATTTTCAAACTTGCCAAGATTTTCTTCCAGTAACTTTAGATCTTTTAGAGTCCGCTCGACATTTTCGAGCCCCGCCGTCTGCTGAGCAATCACCTGCTCAAGACTGTCAGCCCGCTTTTGCATATTGGAAAAAACGATCGCTACAACCACTGCCAGTGCGATGCCTACGCCGAGCATGATTGCGCCGAATATCGCCGGGGCGTTACGCACTGCTGTTGTCGTACGCTCATTGGCTTCAACCACCTGCGTAAGCCGCGCAATGGCCTCATGCGTCGACTGTGCACTGTCATTTGCCGCATCCGCCGCATCGAGGACGAGTGACGTCAACTCTGCCAAAGGTGTCTCTGCTGACGACCCGGCCGTGCCCACCGGATCAGTGTGTGATTCATTACTCATGACAAACTCCTCAACTGAATTAGGACTTGCCGCGTAAGCTTCGCGTGCGCGCAATCGTCGCCTCAATACGCCGACGCAGCGCATCATCGAAAGTCAGTGACTCTTTGATGCGCTCCACCTCGTTGAGCATTGCTTCGGCCTTGCGGTAGGACTCCTCAATCTTGGCTTCGCGTTCTGCAAGCGACTCGACGATGGCGTCTGCCTTTTGCGCAGCCGCCCGCAAGTCCTCGGCGGGGTCGGGCACTGCCGCCATGGCGGGCTCTACCGTCTCGAGCTCAGTGCCATTCGCCGGCCCAGGACGCGGCCCACTCTCGGCCGGTCGCTGGAGCGAAGCGTCCAGCGGCTCCTCGGCACGCTCGACCGCTACGTCCGATACGGCGGAGTTAGTACCGGCCTTGAATTTCTGCGGAGTGCTCTCTGCAGATTTAAAGACCCCGCTGGACTCGTTCGAATCGAAGTTAGACATTTTCCTCAACCTCCAAACGCAGGCTAGACGTCGCCCGTTCGACCGCAGGACGAGACTGGCACGCGCCAATCCGCCATAGCTGGGCTCGCACCGCTTCCAG
>RGWK01000220.1 GCA_010029775.1 Gammaproteobacteria bacterium | reverse complement strand
AGGCGCAGGTTGGCCTCGACCATTTCCTTCTTGGCGCGCCGCGCCTTGGCTTCGCCGATCGATACCTCGCGATTGATGTCCTTGATCTCGCCGATCGAGAGGTAGTGCAGCTTTTCGATCTCGCCGAGCAGCAGCTGCCGCTTGCGGATCTCATCTTGGTATTTCGCCAGTGGTGCCGACCACTTCTTGCCCGCCTTGATGTGCTTGGCCAGCCAGCGATCGCTCGTCTCGTTGCGCGGGAAGGTGGCGATAAATTCCTTGCGTGGCATTTGCGCATCACGCACGGCAATCACCATGATTTCCTTCTCGAGCTGGCGGATTTCGTTGACATGGGCGCGAAGGTTGTCGATCAGCGCCTCGAACATACGCGGAGCGAGCTTTAGTTCCATGAACTCGCCCGAGAGCTTGCTGCGCAGTTTCTGCGTCTTCGGATCCTCGATGCCGATCTTGGTGATCGAGGCGATCAGTTGCGAGTGCAGCTTCTGCAGCGAGGCGAAACGTGCAGCCGCCTCCACCGGATCCGGCCCGGTGTCGACGGCCTCTTCGCCATCTTCTCCATCCTCGCTTTCCTCATCTTCCGCCGCCGGGGCGACGGCCTCGACTTTGGTCGGGTTCTGCGGCTGGGCAATGACGTCAGGGGCGTTCGGATCGATGAAGCCGACGATGATGTCGGCCAACCGCCCGCCGCCCGGCGTTTTTACCGGCTCGTAGGCCTTGAACAGGAAATCGAAGGTAGGCGGATAGAGCGAGACCTGCTTGCGCACGTTATCGAGGCCTTCCTCGATGCGCTTGGCAATGCTGATTTCGCCTTCGCGCGTGAGCAGCTCGACGGTACCCATCTCGCGCATGTACATGCGCACCGGATCGGTGGTGCGACCAAGTTCAGCATCGAGTGCAGCGAGTGCGGCCGCGGCTTCTTCGATGGCCTCTTCATCGGAGGGAGCAGTGGTTTCCGGCGCGAGCAGCGAATCGCTCTCGGGCGCCTTCTCGTACACGGGGATACCCATGTCGTTGATCGTGTTGACGATCTCTTCGATCTGTTCCGGGTCGACGATCTCCGAGGGCAGGTAGTCATTCACCTGAGAGTAGGTGAGATAGCTCTGCTCCTTGCCGAGCGCGATCAGCTGCTTCAACTGCGACTGGCGCTCCTCGGGCAGCGCCAGCGGGCGTCGCTCGGGCATCGCGAGGACTTTGCTGCCCTCAGCGGCTGCAGCCTTGCTGGCCGCTTTGCTGGTTTTGGTCGGCGTGGCGGCTTTGGCCGGTGCGGCGGCAGCCGGAGGCGCTGCGGCAGTCGCCGGCGCCGAGGTGGCGGGCGTTACCGATTTGGTGGGGCCAGTCGGCTTGCTGACGGCGGGTTTGCCGCTGGTCGATTTGGTCGCAAGCGGGGTCTTCTCCGGGCTGACCTTCGCCGGTGCAGGCTTGGTGGCAGCCGCTTTGACCGCAGGCACTTTGCTCGCGGTGGCTTTGCTGGCCGCCGGTTTCGTCGAGGGCTTTGCCGCAGGCTTGGCTGCCGCTTTGGCTGCGGCGGTTTTGGCCGGGGCTGCCTTAGCCGGCGTCGACTTGGCCGGGGCCGCCTTGGCGGGTGTCGGCTTGGTCGCTTTGGCGCTGGCCTTGCCGGCGGTCTTGCCGACGGGTGCCGCGGCCTTGCGCGGAGCTGCCTTGGCCGGGGCCGGGCGTGCGGATTTCTTGGCGACGGAAGCCTTGGGTTTCTTGCTCATGCTGAGGGCCTGTCGGGGCGTGCCCGGGCGGTTGAAGCGAACCGCCAACTATACCGGAAAAGTGCCGTCCGGTCAGCGTTAGGCCGGGTTGCGGCGGGTCGACGGACCGGCAATAAGGCGTTGCAATTCCTGCCGTTCAGCCGGGGTCAGGCCGGCGGTCTTTTCACGCTCGAGCAGCAGATCGAGGCGGCGCTTCCATCGCTCGGCTTCCATCCGCGTCAGGGCGTTGCGGAATTCCCGCAGCGCTGCCACGGCGTCGGCGATCAAGGTTTCCGCCGCGGCGAGGCGGTTAAGCCGCTCGGCTTCGGGCCGGTCACGCCAGCGTTCGAGCAACTGCCCGGTGCTGTTGCAGGGCGTTTGGCGCAGATCCTCGATCAGCGCCCGCAGAATGTCAGCGCCGGGCTCATCGATTTCAGCCAACGAATCCAGGTCGGCGCCCGCCAGTTCGGTCGCGATGCGCGGATGGTGTACCAAGGTCAGTACCGCCTGGCGCATCAGGCCGCCGCGGCCGGCGCTCTGTCCCGCGCGCACCGCTGCGCGCGGCAGCTCTCGTGGAGATTCGTCGCGGCGCGCCGGGGCGGCTGAATTGGCTGCGATCCATAGCTCCTTCAACCGGGTCGACGGCAGGCGGATGGCTTCGGCCAGGCGCTCGATCAGCAGTTCCCGGTATACGCCCTCGGGAATCCGGGCCACCAGTGGCCGGGCGATCTCGGCGAAGCGGGCCCTGCCGTCGGCGTGGGCGAGATCGGCTTGTGCGGTGATTTCCTGCACCAGGTATTCGGACAGCGGCAGCGCGCCTTCGAGCCGCTGCTCGAAGGCCTGTTTGCCTTCGGCGCCTACCAGCGTGTCGGGATCATGGCCGTCAGGCAAGAAAAGAAATCGAAGCTGTCGACCTTCGCGCACTTCGGGCAGGGCGTTGTTCAGGGCGCGCCAGGCCGCTGCGCGACCCGCGCGATCACCGTCGAAGGCAAAGACGATTTCATTGACCAAACGAAATGCGCGCTTCAGATGCTCAGGCGTGGTCGCGGTGCCGAGCGTTGCGACGGCGTATTCGATGCCGGCCTGATGCAGGCGGACCACATCCATATAGCCCTCGACCACCATCAGACGACGTAGTGTCTGACGACTCTGGCGCACCTCGTACAGACCATAGAGTTCGCGCCCCTTGTGAAAGAGGCTCGTTTCCGGCGAATTCAGGTACTTGGGTTCACCCTGATCGATGATTCGGCCGCCGAAAGCGATGACGCGGCCGCGCGCATCGCGGATCGGGAACATGATTCGGTCGCGGAATCGATCGTAGAGCTTATCCGCGCCGGGCCCTGCCGCAGCGTCGCGCTCGATCACGAGCCCTGCGGCAAGCAGCGCTTGCCGATCCTGCGGCTGGGCACCGAAGCGCTGCAGCACTTCGTTCCAAGACTGCGCGGCGTAGCCGATACCGAATTTCTGCAGTGTCTCGGGGCTGAGTCCTCGCCGCGCGACGTAGTCGGCGGCGCGTCGATTGCCGCTCAGTTGTTGAGTCCAGTGGTTGGCGACGCGCGCCATCAACGCAGCAAGGTCTGCATCCTCTCGGCTGCGCCCATCGTCGGGGCGCGTGTCACGGGGAATCTCCACGCCAGCCCGACTGGCGAGTTCCTCGATGGCTTCCGGGAAGCTCAGCCGGTCGTAGTTCATGAGAAAGCCGAGCGCCGTGCCATGCGCGCCGCAGCCAAAGCAGTGATAGAACTGCTTGTCGGGGCTTACCCAGAAAGACGGTGATTTCTCGTCGTGGAACGGACAGCAGGCTTTGAATTCGCGTCCGGATTTTTTCAGCGGCACGCGCGCGCCAATGAGCTCGACGATGTCGGTTCGACCGACCAGATCATCGATGAAATTTTGGGGGATGCGCCCGCTCATGGGCGACTAGGATAAGCGCGTTGCTCAGCCCGCGCCGAGTTTGGCTTTGATGAGTGCGCTGACGGAGGCCATATCGGCCCGTCCTGCGGCACGCGTTTTAACGAGTGCCATGACCTTGCCCATGTCCTTGATCGTGCTGGCGGCGGTTTCCGCGATGGCGGCGGCAACCAATGCATCGACTTCGGCCGCCGACAGCTGCTCTGGCATGTAAGCCTGCAGGAGAGCAATTTCGGCGTTTTCCTTGGCGGCCAAGTCCGCTCGACCACCAGCCTCGAACTGGGCGATGGCTTCCTTGCGCTGCTTGATCATCTTCTCGACGACAGCCAAAACCTGGGTGTCGTCGAGGGTGATGCGCTCGTCGACCTCGCGCTGCTTGATTGCCGCTTGCAACATGCGGATGTTGCCCAGG
>RGWK01000219.1 GCA_010029775.1 Gammaproteobacteria bacterium | reverse complement strand
CTCTCGGCACGGCGGCGCTCGCACCTTTCGCGGCCGATCTGCTCTATGCCCGAGTGGATGTGGCGCCGGGTCTCGACGGGCAGCCTGTCGTGATGGAACTTGAGTTGATCGAGCCCTCGTTATTTTTGCTGCAGAGTCCGCAGGCGCTCGAGCGTCTGGTGGCGGCAGTGCGCCGCGAACTCTCACAACGGTGATTGATACCCCGATCGTTACGCGACGATCGTCAGCGCCGTACCTTCCGGTGCATCGAGTCGTGTACGCGACTCCAGTCCTCTGCGCTGAAACACCAGGCACGGGTCCGGGCACTGCGACTCGTCATGAATGGCGATCGGCAGGCCTGCGGCACTGAGACCAATCGCGTTCCATTCGGCATCGAGCGGTCGGGATGTGGCGCCGAGGGCCTGCCAGAACGCCGTGCTGATCTCCGGTGCAGCGGAGGGCAGACTGAAGGCCACAAACCGTCCGAGAGAGCCTGTCGGTTCATCGGATGCTTGGGTGACCGCAGTGCTCGGGTGCTGATGCGTCGCGCGCTCGAGTAGCGTCACCATGTGACCAGCCGGATCGCGAAAACCGAATTCATTGAAGCAGTCCGGGCCGGTCTTGGCGAAGGCGATCACGGCGCCTGCGGCTCGGTACGTCTCGAGCGCTTCGGTCAACTCGGGATGGATGGTGGTAAACGAGGGCGAGGGGAAGCGGTACTGATGCAGACCGATGACCAGCGCACCTGCGACGACCACGGCGTAGCGATGCGGCCAGACCGCGAGTACTTCAGCCTGCCGAAATCCGAGCATCGTGTAAAAGCGCAGCGATGCATCGAGATCCGTGGTGCTGATGCTGATTTCGTGGAAGTGACCGAGCGAGAGGCTCACGGCTGTACGCCAGCCTGCCAAAGCACGAACGCGTATTCCTCGGCGACCTCTTGGTAGCGTTCGAAGCGCCCGGACTTGCCGCCGTGACCGGCTTCCATGTTGGTACGGAGCAGCAACGGATTATCGTCTGTCTTGACCGTGCGCAGCCGCGCTACCCACTTGGTCGGCTCCCAGTACTGCACCTGGCTGTCCCACAGACCGCTCGTCACGAGCATCGCCGGGTAGCGCTGCGCCTTGATCTGATCGTACGGCGAGTACGACAGCATGTAATCGTGCGTCGCCTTGTTCGAGGCTGGGTTGCCCCACTCGTCAAACTCATTCGTGGTCAGTGGGATACTCTCATCGAGCATCGTTGTCATGACGTCGACGAAGGGCACGTGGGCGACGATCCCCTTGTAGAGCTCAGGGGCCATGTTGACGATGCCGCCCATCAACAAGCCTCCAGCGCTTCCACCCATGGCGAACACACGAGCCGGATCCGCAATCTTTTCCTTGACGAGATGGCGAGTGACGTCGATGAAGTCGTTGAACGAATTCAACTTGTTCTGCAGACGACCCTGCTCGTACCACAAGCGACCCATTTCCTGTCCGCCGCGAATGTGCGCAATGGCGTACACGAAGCCTCGGTCCACAAGTGAGAGAACCGTGGAGCGAAATACCGGGTCAGTCGAGTAGCCGTAGGAGCCGTAGGCGTACTGATACATGGGCGCCGTGCCGTCGAGTCGCGTGCCCTTGCGGTAGAGCAGCGTCACGGGAACCTGCGCGCCGTCACGTGCCGGCACGAAACGGAACTCGGCCACGTAGTTGCGGCTGTCGAAGCTGCCGAGCACGGGCTCCTGCTTGAGCAGGGTGCGCTGTCCGGTGCGCACGTCGTAGTCGTAGGTGGTCGATGGCGTGGTCGGTGAGGTGTAGACGTAGCGCAGCAGCGGGCTCTGCTGCTCAGTGTTGTTGCCGATGTCCATGGTGTAGGCCGCATCGGCGGCATCCATGAGAAAGTTGCGCGCGCCGTCCCAGCTGCGTATGCGCAGTTTCTGCAGTCCTCCGGAACGCTCAGAGACGGCGAGAAAACCATCGAACGCTTCGAAGCTGTCGATAAACGCATCGTCACGATGTGCGATCACGTCGCGCCAACTGCTGCGATCCTGCACGGTAGCGATAGGCGCTTCGACGATGCGGAAGTTTCGCGCTTTCCAGTTGCTACGGATGATGAACCGATCGCCGAGATCCTCAAGCTGATACTCGTGATCACGCTCGCGTGGCAGCGCTACCTTGAATGAGAACTGCGGGTCATTGGCGTCGGCGTAGCGATATTCGCTGGAGACGGTGCTCTGCGAGACGATGTAGATGAACCGATCGGACTTCGACTTGCCGAGCCCCATGTAGAAGCTCTCGTCTTCCTGGGTATAGACGAGTCGGTCAGCGTCTGTCGCGGTGCCGCGCTGATGACGGTACACCTGGTTGCCGAGCAAGGTCTGCGGATCCTTGCGAATGTAGAACAATGTGGCGTTGTCGTTGCCCCAAGCAAGGCTCGCTTCTGCGTTGGTGATCGTCGTCGGCAGGTATTGCCCGCTCTGCATATCCTTGATGCGGATGCTGTACTGGCGACGGCCGACGGTATCCTCGGCGATGGCGATCCAGCGCCCATCCGGGCTCACTTCCGTGTTGGCGATCTGGTAGAAGGCGTGGCCGGTCGAGCTCACGTTGCCATCAACGATAATTTCCTCGGCGGCCTCCATCGACCCTTGGCGGCGTGCATAGATGGGGTACTGCTTGCCGGTCTCGTAGCGAGCGTAGTACCAGTAGCCGTTCTTGCGCTGCGGCACGCTGGAATCGTCCTGTTTCAGACGGCCAATGATCTCGTTGTAGAGTTTTTCTTGAGCGGCGCGCTGCGGGGCCATGACGGCGGCCATGTAAGCGTTCTCCGCCTCGAGATAGGCCAGCATGTCTTTGTCCGTGCGCTTGTCATCGCGCAGCCAGTACCACGGGTCCTCGCGTTTGCCGAAGGGCGAGATCACGGTAAACGGACGTTGCTCCGCGCGCGGAGGCTTGGGACCACTGGCCGCGGCGACCGTGGCGGTGGTCGCGGTAATCACGAGGCAGGCCGCAAGCAGCAGCGATGAGATTCGGGACATGACTTCACGCAGCCTCCGTGGCGAGCACTTCCATGTGTTGTACGGTTTGATCGAATGAATCGCCGACGCTGATCATCAGCGTGGTGACGGGCGAGCGCTTCCATGCAGCGAGCCGCTGCCGCAGGTTGTCACGGCTGCCGGTCACCGACAAGGCATCGGCCAACTCGTCGGGGACGGCGAGCACAGCCTCCTTCTGCCGGCCCGACAGCCACAGATCCTGGATCTGCTGCGCGGCCTCGGCATAGCCGGCACGCTCGATGACTCGCTTGTGGAAGTTGTCTTCCCTGGAGCCCATACCGCCGACGTAGAGTGCAAGCATTTTTTTGATCGGCAGCAGCGCCAGCGCCGGATCGGTCTGCAGCGAAAACGACACCGATTGCACGATCTCGAACCCTGCACGTCGCTGATCGATGGTGTCGCCGTAGATATCGAAACGATCCGGGGGGATCAGAAACGGAAACCAACCGTCGCACTCGGTGATGGCGAGCGCGACGTTCTTGGGTCCCTCCGCCCCGAGCAGCACGGGCACATGCTTGCGCAGCGGGTGAGTAATGCTCATCAGCGGCTTGCCCTGTAGCGTCGAGCCTTCGCCTCGGTACGGCAGTTGATACTGCGCGCCCTCGAAACTCACTGGCTGCTCGCGCGCAAGAATTTGGCGGAAGATCGCCAGCCACTCGCGGGTTCGCTCCAGCGGCTTTTTGAACGCTTGTCCATACCAACCCTCGACCACCTGCGGGCCGGACACGCCAATGCCGAGACAGAGCCGACCGTTGCTCAGATGATCGAGCGTCAGTGCCGTCATGGCGGCGCAGGCCGGCGTGCGCGCAGAGATCTGCATGATCGCCGTACCGAGACGGATGCGTGAGGTATGCGTCGCGATGGCGGCAAGTGGCGTGAACACATCGGACCCGTAGGCCTCGGCGGTGCACACGATATCGAAGCCGAGGCGCTCGGCGATCTGCGCAAGCTCAATGAAACGATCGACCGGTTTGCTGCCCCAGTAGCCGAGATTCAAGCCGAGTTTCATGTTCC
>RGWK01000218.1 GCA_010029775.1 Gammaproteobacteria bacterium | reverse complement strand
GCCGTGCAGTTAGAGAGATTGCCCGAGGTCGGGGTGCCAAGTATCGGCGTCACCAGAGTGGGCGAGGTCGCAAACACGAGCGATCCGCTGCCGGTCTCGTCCGTCACCGCTGCCGCAAGGTTTGCGCTCGATGGCGTACCCAAGAACGTCAGGATGCCCGTGCCAGTCGTTGTGGTGCTGGGCGCTGCACCCGCGCCGCCGCCGATGACGAGCGCGTTCGCAGCAAGCGCCGCAGAAGATGCAATCGTGGTGCTGCCCGAGAAATACGGAACACCGCCAGAGGTGCCGGAGGTGATTCCAATACCACCCTGCGCGACCGTGACCGCTGCGCCCGTCGTCAGTACCGTTCCCGATACGTCCGGCAGCGTAAGCGTGCGGCTTGCAGAGAGCGTCGTCGGGGTCAGCGTAACTTTGTAGGACGACGTACCACCAGCGCGGCCAATGACCTCTACAGCGTCCTGCGTGGCCGCAGCGCGGGTCAAGATGCCCGATGCGCTCGTCGAGGTAATTGAGGTGAACGCACCCGTGTTCGGGGCCGTGCCGCCGATTGCCGGGGGCGACGAAAGATCAAGTGTGCCACCGAGTGTCAGACTTCCCGAGGACGTTACCGTGCCGGTCAGCGTCAAACCATTGACGGTGCCTGTGCCGGAGACCGAGGTAACCGTGCCGCTACCGCCACCGCCCGTCGCAGCAATCGTAATCGTGCCGCTGCCGTTGGTAATGCTGATGCCAGAACCTGCCGTCAGCGTGGACTTAGCAAGCGTGTTGCCCGTAGAGTTGCCGATCAGGAGCTGGCCGTCGGTGTAGGTCGTCTGTCCCGTACCACCGTTGCCAACAGGAAGCGTGCCGGTGACAGCGGTCGTAAGATCAACACCCGTCAGCGTACCACCCAACGACAAACTACCGGAACTCGTAATGACGCCGCCCAATGTCAGGCCGTTGACCGTGCCTGTACCAGCAACTGAAGTCACCGTGCCAACGCCACGAGACGTCCACGAAAGCGTGCCGCTACCGTTGGTCGCAAGCACTTCACCGTTGGTGCCATCGGCAGAGGGAAGCGTGTAGGTCGTCGATCCTGCCGCCGCTGCCGGCGCAATGCCGACGTAGCCAGACGACGATCCCGAAAGCCTCAGCGTTCCCTTGACATCAAATTTGCTACCCGGCGATGACGTACCTACGCCAATGCGATCAGTCGACGCATCCACGAACAAAAGGTTCGCATCAGTATCGCCTTCGATGCGGGTATCAGAATCTGCACCCGCTTCGTTGATGACCGCGCCATTGGTCAGCGTCAGCGCGCCAGCATCCGTCAACGTGGCGTTGCTGTTTTGAATCAGTTTGCCGGTCGTGAGATCAAACCGTGCAAGCGCCTCATCCGTTGCAGAGGCCGGCCCAACTACATCGCCAGACCCAGCGCCCGCAGACGTCCACGACAGCGTTCCAGAACCGTTGGTCGAGAGTACCTGCCCGTTCGATCCGTCTGCGCTCGGCAGGGTGTACGTCGTCGATCCCGCGGCAGCAGCTGGGGCGAGGCCAACATAGCCAGAGGTAGATCCTGAAAGCCGCACCGTGCCTTTGACATCAAGTTCGCTGCCGGGCGATGTCGTATTGATGCCGACCTTACCGTCGTACGTTATACGCATCCTCTCGGTAGTGACTGAGGATGAACCTGACGGAGTTAGCTGGAACGTGATCGGCAATGCGTTTGCAGCAGTAGATAATGCAACCGAACTGAGTGCCGTCGTATCTGAATCGACGTTTACGCTGACCGCGTTACCGGACGTCGTAGCAGAATTATTAAAGGCAGAGAAGGACGATACGCTGCCGGTTCCGCTCGGAATAGCAGAGACTCTTGTCTCTGAATTTGAACCTATGCTTTGAAAACAAGTTCTGTTAGCGGCCGCGCCGGAAAAGGCGCCGAGAATGCGTTGAGCCGTTCCCGAGAACGCCATGTTCCCAGTCGAAAGATCGAACTTCTGCGCGGGCGTGGCCGTGCCTACGCCGATACGATCCGTTGAGGCATCTACAAAGAACAGGTTTGCGTCGGTGTCGCCCTCGATCCGCGTGTCCTTGTCGGCACCGTTCTCGTTTACAACCAGCGATCCTTTGATCGTCGTGTCCGGCATGTTTGCCGCGATATCGGTAAGCGTCAGCTTGTAGTTCGCACCCGATCGCGCGACGACATACTGGTCGGATGACTGTGCCGGAGCTCCTGACGCCAATGCGCTGATCTTTGTATCGGCCATGATTAGCAAGCCTCTTTCAGCAATTTATCGCTGGATTCAAGTAAAATTTTCGAGTCGTCCTCGAGCAAGAGGAAACAATCTCCACCCGCAGCCGGCGCGTAAAATGTGCGCTCCTTGGTGCGCTGTCCGGTTCGCTCACCCGTTCGACTCCACGTTCGAGTGTTGGACGGGAAATCGATTGCCATTAGAAGCCGCCGTCAGGCACCCGCATGACCATCGCGTACACGCCGGTCGCGGTCGTGATTGAACAGCGAATCTCGCCGGCTCCAAGATCGAACACGCCGCCACCGTCAGCGGTCAGCGTGGTGTAAGTACCCACATCCTGCTCGGTGCCGTTCGGCCCCTTGCATTGCAGTTTGACCGTGCCGCCGCCCCAACTGGCCTCGACGCGAAACTCGCCGCGACCACCCGGCCACGGATACCAGTTCCCAGTCGCGCTCGCGTTTGATGCAAGTGTGATTGCCGTTGCCATGTCTGTCTCCGTTAAGCCGCGACGGCCTTGATGACCGCGAAGGAAAGTACAACTGCCTCAGAAAGATCCGTGCCAGCCAGAAGGTTGTGAAGCTGGATACGGCAAGAACCTGCGGCCACCGCCGTCACGCCTACGTTGTAAGCATTTACGGTCGCACCCGACTTGATATTCACAATTACCACATCGGTCGCTGCGATCGCGCTGTTGGTCAACGTGAAGCTCACCGCCGTCTCGCGGTTGAGCGTGGCGTTGTTCATCGTGATCTCGCCACAGATCTTGTCGAGCGTGACGCCAGTCGATTTGCTGGTTGCCTGCGTGACCGTGCCGCCAGCGCCCGTGCCGTAGCCGATGCCGCCAGATGCCGAGGTGGACTTGACCGAACTCGATGCCGTCACCGCACCCGTGAACGCGCTGGTGCTGGTGACCGCGAACGTACCGGCGACCGAGGTGTTGCCCGCTTTCGATACGGCGAACTTCGATGAACCGCCGACCTGCAAGTCCATCAAGTTTGAACTCGCGCCCGATGCGGTATCGGTCACGTTGATCTTGATGCCGTTGTAGTTGGTGGCGACGTTGTTCCACGTTGCCGTCATCCCGTCGACGCCGGCACCTACAAGTGCGTAGGCCGTGATCTTCTTTGTCTCGCTTGCGGAGAGGTCGACGATCGCGAGAACGTCATTCGCACCGCTAACGTCTGTCTGTGCGAGCGAGGTGAGCTGTGTGATCTTTTTTGTAGCCATTAGCCGCCCATCCCGCGATCACCGCCACCGAGAAGTCGCGTCATGCCGACGCTGCCCTGCTGGCGACTTTCGGGCGACGACATCATCGTTGCCATACGTCCGCGACGACGGCGCAATCTGGTTGATTCGATCTCTCGAACCTTCGCCACATCCGTCTCAGGAGCAGGCGGGGGAGGTTCGATCTTTGGCATCTTCGGCTTAAACAATCCGCTCATTGCACACCTCGCGGGTACACCTTGCGCGAGTCTATCCTAACACTCGATAGTCTGCTACAGCCGCGCCTGTCCTCGGCCTGACCGACGTACCGCGGAACGGCCTGCGCCCTTTGGCGAGATACCGTAGCGCGTCTGCATAGTGCGACGTCCAGTCGTGCAATGGCCTGTCCTTGAACCGTTGCAGCTTGTCGTCGTACTCGCGCCGATACTGTCTGATTGCATCAATCGCGCGGCTCATGCGTGCAGCACCTTCGGCCTTCGTTTCGCCGGGGAATAGATCAGGGTCGATGTTCCACTCGATGACCGGCAGCATCTGACGCACCGCCTGAATGCCATCGTCCACCCGATCGGCCTCAAGGATGCGCGGCTTC
>RGWK01000217.1 GCA_010029775.1 Gammaproteobacteria bacterium | reverse complement strand
GTCTGGTGCTCGATCGCTTCGGCGATGTGGTCATCGGTCAAATCGCTACCCGCGGGATGGACGTGCTGCGCCCGATGATCGAGACGGCCGTTGCCGAGGTTCTCGCGCCCAAGGCGCTGATCTGGAAAAACGACACCGGTGCGCGTGATCTTGAGGGGCTGCCCCGCGAATGCGTGCCCGCTTTCGGTTCGATGCCGAGCGAGCTCGACGTCATTGAGACCCTGCCCGCAGGGCCCGCACTGCAGTTTCGTGTCGGTCTCGAATCGGGTCAAAAAACCGGCTGGTTTTACGATCAGACGTTCAACCGCAGCCTGCTCGGTCGTTTCCTGCCGGCGGGCGCGCGTGTGCTGGATGTCTGCAGTTACGCGGGGGGGTGGGCCTGCACGGCGGCGGCCCTCGGCGCGAGTGGCGTGGAATGTGTCGATTCGTCCGCGTCGGCGCTCGAGCGCGCTGCGGCCAACCTCACCGCCAACGCGGCTCAGGTGCCGAACGCTGCGGCGCGTAGCCTGCACTTGCATCGCGGCGATGCGTTCGAGGTACTTGCCGCGCTCGCTGCCGCGGGCGAGCGCTACGATGCCGTGATCGTCGACCCGCCGGCGTTCATCAAGCGTCGCAAAGAGGCGCCGCAGGGGCAGGCCGCGTATCGCAAGTTGAACCAGCTGGCGCTGCGCGTGCTGCGCTCGGAAGGTTTGCTGGTGTCGTGCTCGTGCAGTCATCACCTCTCCGCGGACGATCTGCTGCGGGCGATCCAGGGCGCTGCGCGCCAGGCGCAGTGCGAGGTGCAGGTGCTGCACCAGGGCGGGCAGTCGCCGGATCACCCCGTGCACCCCGCCATTCCCGAGACGCGCTACCTCAAGGCGTTTTTCTGTCGCGTGACTCGCGCCTGACGACCTGCTCGCACGTTACAATCGCCCGATGATCGATTACCCCGGCTTCGATCCTGTCGCACTCGAACTCGGACCGCTTAAAGTGCGGTGGTACGGCATCACCTATCTCATCGCCTTTGCCGCGGCCTGGTGGCTCGGGCGACGTCGCGCGGCAGCACCGGGGTCGACCTGGAAACCCCTCGACGTCGATGACTTCGTGTTTTTCTGCATGCTCGGTGTGATCCTCGGGGGGCGGCTCGGTTACACGCTCTTCTACGGTTTCGACCAGTGGCTGCAGGATCCCCTGTACCTGCTGCGTATCTGGGAAGGCGGCATGTCGTTTCACGGCGGCCTCATCGGCGTGCTGGTCGCTCTTGCGGTGTTCGCCGCGCGTCGCGGTCGGGCCGTGGCGGATGTATTCGATTTTGCTGCTGCCCTACCGGGCCTTGGCATCTTTGCGGTGCGCATCGGCAACTTCATCAATGGCGAACTGTGGGGTCGTCCCACGGAGGTCGCGTGGGGCATGCGGGTCGATGGCGTGGTTCGCCATCCCACCCAGCTTTACGAGGCTGCTCTCGAGGGGCTGCTGCTGTTCGCCGTGCTCTGGTGGTTCACTTCACGGTCGCGGCCGCGGCTTGCGCCCTCAGGACTCTTTCTCATCATGTACGCGTTCGGTCGTTTGACGGTCGAGTTCTGGCGCTTGCCCGATCAGCACATCGGCTATCTCTTCGGTGGCTGGTTCACCATGGGTCATCTGCTCACGCTGCCCATGCTCATCGGCGGCGTGCTGCTGCTGGTCCTTGCGTACCGCAATCCGCAGCCTTCCGGTAATTTCAGTCGGAGCGCTGCGTGAGGCAGTACCACGAGTTGTTGCGCCATGTCCGCGAGCACGGAGCGCGCAAGACCGACCGCACGGGTACGGGCACGCTGTCCGTGTTCGGATACCAGATGCGCTTCGATCTGCGTGCCGGGTTTCCGCTCGTCACCACCAAGAAAATCCACCTCAAGTCCGTCGTGCACGAGTTGCTGTGGTTTTTGCGTGGCGAAACGAACACCGCCTATCTGCGCGAGCATGGCGTGACCATCTGGGATGAGTGGGCGGATGCCGAGGGGAACCTCGGTCCGGTCTACGGCAAACAGTGGCGTTCCTGGCCGACGCCCGAGGGTGGCAGCATCGATCAGATGGCCGAGGTGTTGCGTCAACTTCGCAGCCAACCCGATTCGCGACGCATCATGGTCAGTGCATGGAACGTGGGCGAGCTGTCAAAGATGGCACTGATGCCCTGCCATGCGCTCTTTCAGTTCTACGTGGCTGACGGACGCCTCTCGTGCCAGTTGTATCAGCGCAGTGCGGACATTTTTCTCGGCGTGCCGTTCAACATCGCCTCCTACGCTTTGTTGACGCATCTGGTGGCTGCGCAGACGGATCTTGCCGTCGGCGATTTCGTCTGGACGGGCGGTGACTGCCACCTGTATCTCAACCACCTCGAGCAAGCGGAGCTGCAGTTGTCGCGCGAACCGCTGCCGCTGCCGGAGCTCGTGCTGCATCGCAGGCCGGAGAGCCTGTTCGAATACCGGTACGAGGACATCGAGTTTCGCAACTACCAATGTCATCCGGCCATTCGTGCGCCGGTGGCTGTTTGAGTTTTCTGTACAACGCAACCCCGCATCACATCACTCGAGGAGTACTCCGTGGCGATACCTGAAATGCGCACCAGCCCCTGGATCAAGGTCCGCAACTCAAAGATCCATGGCAAGGGTGTCTTTGCCGCCAAGCGCATCCCCAAGGGCACGCGAGTCATCGAGTATCTGGGAGATCGCATCTCGCACGCCGAGGCGGACGCCCGCTACGAGGATCACGATCCGAACGACAACCACACGTTCCTCTTCATCGTCGACAAGAAGACGGTCATCGATGCCGGGGTAAAAGGCAACGCTGCGCGTTTCATCAATCACTCTTGTGATGGCAATTGCGAGTCGGTGATCGAGCAGAGTCGGGTGTTCATCGAGACGACCCGGGTCATCGAAGCAGGGCAGGAGCTCGGCTACGACTACGAGATCGGTCGCGAAAAGGATGATCCGCCGAACGTCGACGAGATCTTTGCCTGCCGCTGCGGCTCGCCCAAGTGTCGCGGCACGATGCTCTGGCCGGCAAAGCGACCCGCGCCGAAGAAGTCCGCGTCCAAGAAAAAAGCCACCCGGTCCGCCAAGGCCGCGCCACGAACGGCTAAAACCGCACCGCGCAAGGGCAAGAGCGCGCCGCGTAAGGGCAAGAGCGCACCGCGTCAAGGCAGATGACCGGGGCGCGCGTCACCCTCGTCGTGGCCCGCGCCGACAACGGCGTGATCGGTCACGCGGGCGGCCTGCCGTGGCGACTGCCTGAGGATTTGCGTCGGTTCAAGGCGGCGACACTCGGCAAGCCCGTGGTGATGGGGCGCAAGACCTTTGAGTCCATCGGTCGGGCCTTGCCCGGCCGGCGCAACATCGTGCTCACTCGCAGCGCCGGGTTTCGTCCGGCCGATCCTGATGTCTGTGTGGTTGCCGATTGGCCCGCCGCACGCGCTGCGGCGGGTGCGGCCGAGGAGATCATGGTGATTGGTGGTGCGGAGATATACGCTTTGACGCTGCCTGAGGCGACGCGGATCTTGTTGACCGAGGTACACGGCGCACCGGCGGGTGATGCGTTCCTGCCCGCGTTCGATCCGCAGATGTGGCGCGAGTGTGCCCGCGAGCGGTACGCCGCCGATGAGCGGCATGCGTACGACATGAGTTTCGTGGAGTTGCAGCGCCGGTAGCGCCTGCGGCAAGAGCCGGTCTCTCGCGATGCAGGGCGACTAGTGCAGTTTGACGCGCGGTTCGGTCTGCGCAGCAATCATGCGCGCAAGGGTGGTGAGCGAGGTTTTCCAGAAGCCGTGCAGGGCGAGTTCATGCAGCTTGTACAGTGACATGTACATCCAGCGCGCGAAGAGACCCTCGAGCCAAAGATTGCCGCCGACGAAATTGCCCATCAGATTACCGACCGTCGTGTACTCGCCGAGTGAGACCAGCGAGCCGAAATCGCGGTAGCGCCAGGGTCGCAGCGGTTTGCCGGCGAGCCTGCGACGGATGGCCTTTGCCAGATAACTTGCCTGTTGGTGCGCGGCCTGGGCGCGCGGCGGCACGTTGCGGCCCGGATGCCCATGCCA
>RGWK01000216.1 GCA_010029775.1 Gammaproteobacteria bacterium | reverse complement strand
CGCGAGCACGAACGCGGCCACTCGGTCGGCTTGCAGCACAAGGCGGATCAGTCGCCGCTCACGGCAGCGGATCTGACGGCCCATCGACTGATCAGCACAGCTCTTGCGGCGCTCACGCCCGAGTGGCCCGTGTTGTCGGAGGAGTCGGCCGAGGTCCCCTTCGCCGAACGCCAGCAGTGGAGGCGCTTTTGGCTCGTCGATCCGCTCGATGGCACCAAGGAGTTTCTGTCCTGCAACGGTGAGTTCACCGTCAACATCGCGCTGATCGACTCGCACCAGCCGGCGTTCGGTGTTGTACACGTGCCGGTGAAGGATCTCGATTACTGGGGCGTGGCGTCGCGAGTTGCGGGCGTATCGGCCGGCGCTTGGCGCGCGCAGGCGCGTGGCACGCAGATCGAACCCATCCGTGTCGCGCCGCGCACTGCGCAGCCTGTGCGGGTGGTCGGCAGTCGCTCACACCGCGGCGACTCGCTCGATGGGTTTCTTCGCAGACTCGGGCCTCACGAGCTCGTGTCGATGGGCAGTTCGCTGAAGTTTTGCGTACTCGCCGAGGGGGCTGCGGATGTGTACCCGAGACTCGGGCCGACATCAGAGTGGGATACGGCTGCGGCTCACGCGGTGGTGCAGGGTGCGGGCGGACGGGTCGTGCAGCTCGATGGCTCACCGCTTGAGTACAACCGTCGGGATACGTGGCTCAATCCGCACTTCATCGCCTACGCCGATGCTGATCGGGACTGGTTATCCCTGCTGCGGGAGCGCGGTCAATGATTTACGAATACGAGGGACAAAGGCCGGAGATCGCTGCGGACGCCTACGTCGCGCCCTCCGCCGATGTCATTGGTCGCGTGCGCCTTGCTGCCCGATCGAGTCTGTGGTTCCAGGTAGTGCTACGCGGCGACAACGACTGGATCGACATCGGTGCCGACAGCAACGTGCAGGACGGCAGCGTCATTCATACCGACCGCGGCGTGCCAACCCGCCTCGGCGAGCGCGTGACGGTCGGGCACGTGGCCTTCCTGCACTGCTGCACGGTCGGCGATGATTCACTGATCGCCAACGGCGCTCGCGTGCTGGATCGGGTGGTGATCGGTCGGCATTGCCTCATCGCCGCAGGTGCATTGATCCCGCCGGATCGGACGATTCCGGATGGTTCGGTGGTCATGGGGTCACCCGGCAAGATCATTCGCGAAGTGACCGAGCGCGATTTGGCGCTGATCGCCAACACGGCGCGCCATTACGCCGCTCGCGCTGCAGCCTACCGCGACAAGCTCGTGCCGCTCGGCAGCTGATCAACGCGGTTCGAGAAACTCCATGATCCACGCGCGTACCCGCGCGGTGTCGCGCGCGGCGAGGATGTCGCCGGCCAGCACGTGACTCGATCGATCGGCGCTGTCGGTGACCGCCTGCAGACGCTTGCGCGCCGCACCAAGGCGGGCAAAGGCGCGTTCGGTTTCTCCGGGCTCCACGACCTGATCCTGCGGTGAGTACAGCACCAGTGTCGGTGTGGTGATCGACTCGAGCGGGGATTCGCGCACGTTCTTGACGAGGGCCATCATCGGCAACAGGGCGACCGAGGGGTACTGCCAGTTCCAGTAGCGGGCTTGCGCAGCGTTGGCAGGTTCCCAGCGATGCTCGGGGCCCATCACCACACGCAACACCTGGGCGCCCCAAGGGCCGGCCAGTAATTCCGCCCCCGCGCCCCGCGGGCCGAGGTTCGGCGAAATCAGCACGAGGGCTGCGATTCGCTCTCGGTCGCGCTGCGCGAGCCATAGCGCCAGTGTGCCGCCCGTGGAGGTGCCGACGACGATGACACGTTCGCCAAGTTGCGGCCGTGGCCGGCGAGTCGTGTGTAGAACACGTTGGCGCCCAGCTCTGCGCCGAGTTGGTCGCAGAGGGGCGCAACCTCTTGGCGAGAAGCACTGAAGCCGTGCAAGTAGATGATCGACAGTGGCGTCTTGCGCCGGTCTGCATGAGCCCAGACGATAGTTTTCTCGGCGCCCGGAACGATGTCGGGGTGACGCCGCTCGCTCGCAGCGAGATAAGTGTCGAGCGCCGACGGTGCAGTCGGCACCCGCACGGCTTCCACCGTGTCATCGATACGGTGGACGGGGCCGGCGAAGAACATCAGCGCGAGCAGCACGGGCGCCGAGACGGCGACTATCCAGCGACGCTTGGGAGATTGCGGGGCCATGGGGCGAGTAACATACCGCAACCGGCGGTGACGGAGAGGCGACGGTGACGCAATTGCGTGCTCCATCATGGGAAGCGGACGGTCAGGATTGGCCAAACCGAGAGTGCAGCCGCTTCGTATCGGCCGCAGGGTTGCGCTGGCACGTGCAGTGCGCAGGCACCGGGCCCGTGTGTCTGCTGTTGCATGGCACCGGAGCATCGACCCACTCGTTCCGTGATGTGCTGCCGCAGCTGGCGAGGGCATTCACGGTGATCGCACCGGATCTGCCGGGGCACGGCTTCACGGAGCGCCCTCGAGACGTAGCCGGACTGTCGCTGCCCGGCATGGCGGCAGGCGTGGCGGCCTTGCTCGATGAACTGCAGTGTTCCCCGGCGCTGGCGGTCGGTCATTCGGCCGGAGCCGCGATCCTGTGCCGCATGTGTCTCGACCATCGCATCACACCCGGTCTGCTGGTCAGCCTGAACGGCGCGCTGTTGCCGCTGCCCGGCTTCAAGCACCCGGCCCTCACCCCCTTCATTCGTCCCTTCGTCAGCAGCGATTGGTTGTCGCGCTGGTTCGCCAAACGCCTCGAGACTCCGGGCGAAGTGGAGCGATTGCTGCAGGCCACAGGTTCGCAACTTGATACTCGCGGGTTGCAACTCTACGCGCGTCTGGTTCGCGCACCGGCGCACGCGGGCGCTGCACTCGCCATGATGGGCGTGTGGGATGTGCGTCCGCTTGAGAGAGAAATGGCGGATCTCAAGACGCCGCTGCGGCTTGTGGTGGGTGCCAATGATCGGATGATCCTGCCAGGCGAGGCCCTGCGCGTGCGCCGGCTGCTGCCGCGGGCCGAAGTGATGCAGTTGCCGGGGCTCGGACATCTGGCGCACGAGGAACAGCCGGCCATGCTCGCCCAGCTGATCATCGATGCTGCCCGCGAGCGACAGATCGTTCCATCCTGAACAGCCTCACGGTATCGTGCGAGGCGTGGGTCAGGCAGAGGTGGATGAATGGCTCGGGCAATCGTCATCGGCAGCGGATTCGGCGGATTGGCAGCGGCAGCACGCCTCGGTGCGCGCGGCTACGACGTCACGGTGCTGGAGAAACTCGACGCGCCGGGCGGTCGGGCGTACGTGTACCGGCAGGACGGCTACACCTTCGACGCGGGTCCCACCATCGTCACGGCGCCGTATCTGTTCGAGGAATTGTGGCAGGCCTGTGGGCGTCGGCTCGCCGACGATGTGACGCTGCGCGCGCTCGACCCGTTCTACGAAGTGCGCTTCGACGATGGCGACGTGTTCCGCTACACGGCCGATCTCGCCACGATGCGCGAGCAGATCGCACGCATCGAGCCGCGCGATGTGGCGGGCTTCGATCGGTTTCTCGAGGTCAGCAAGGAAATCTACCGCGTTGCGTTCGTCGGTCAGGCCGAGCAGCCATTTCACGAACTCGGAACCTTGTTCAAGGCGGCGCCCGATCTGCTGCGTCTCGGCGGCTATCGCTCGGTCTACAGCGAGGTGTCGCGCTACTTCCGCAGCGACAAGTTGCGCATTCTGTTCAGTTTTCATCCGCTGTTGATCGGCGGTAACCCATTCACGACCACGGCGTACTACTGCCTAATCGCCCACCTCGAGCGCACGCACGGTGTGCATTACGCCGAGGGTGGCATGGGCGCTCTGGTGCGCGGGATCGTGGGTCTGATCGAGCGGCAGGGCGGCCGCGTGCGCTGCAATGCCGAGGTCAGCGAAGTGCTGGTGGAGCGAGGCCGGGCGCGCGGGGTGCGCCTCGTCGATGGCGAGGTGCTTGAGGCCGACATCGTCGTGTCAAATGCGGATGCCGCGTGGACCTACGGCAAGCTGCTCGCACACCATCCACGTCGGCGGTGGACCGACGCCAAGCTCGCGCGGGCGC
>RGWK01000215.1 GCA_010029775.1 Gammaproteobacteria bacterium | reverse complement strand
GGCGGCGTTGCGTGTGGCCCGGCAAGATCGCCTGGTCGATGAGGAATACGAGGCAATCCAGCGTCAGTCGATCACGTTCATGATGGAAGACCCGCGGGCAATCCGTCGTGTCATCGATGTGATGTGGGTCGTGCGCGCCCTCGAGCGTATTGGTGATCACGCCAAAAACATCTGCGAGTACGTGGTGTTCATGGTCCACGGCAAGGACATTCGCCACGTGCGCATCGAGGATGTCGAGCGTGAGTTGAAGCAGCGCGGAGCGCAGGGTTGACACTGTCTTTGGCGCAGCGGCGCCTCGCCAATCTCGGCGGATTTGTGGCGTGCCTTGCGATGATGGGCTACGCGCTCTACGCCGAGCGCGTGCTCGGCTTCGAGCCGTGTCCGCTCTGTATGTTCCAGCGCGTGGGCGTGGTGATCCTCGGAGCCGTGTTCCTCGCGGCTGCCCTCCATGCGCCCGCGGGGGTGGGCGGGCAGCGCCTCTACGCAGCGCTGCTCGGAATTGCCGCGATCTTCCCGCTCTACGTGTCGGGGCGCCACGTGTACATCCAGGGCTTGCCGGAAGGCTCCGTGCCGGCCTGCGGCGCAAGTCTTGATTACATGCTCGATGTGTTCCCGCTCGCGACTGTCTTGAAAAAGGTGCTGTTCGGTGCGGGTGAGTGCCAGAAGATCGACTGGACCTTCCTCGGTCTTTCCATGCCGGCATGGGTATTTCTTTGCGTGCTGGCGCTGACGGTGTGGGGCCTGTGGGTCAACCTGTCGCGTCGCGGCGCAGTGCAAGCGTCGCAATAATTTAACTTTGCGTTAACTTCAGCGTCATGTGCCGCGCGCAACCTCCGCGCGCATGAGTCCTGCTCAAAATCCGCGTCACTGGGTTCGCAGCGTCTTCATCTCCGATATCCACCTCGGCACACGAGGGTGTAACGCCACCGCGCTGCTCGATTTTCTTCGAGACGTGCACACCGAGAATTTGTATCTGGTGGGCGATGTGGTGGATTTGTGGAGTCTGCGGAAAAACTTTTACTGGCCTCAAGAGCACAACAACGTGCTACGTACCATTCTTGGCAAGGCCAAGCATGGCACTCGGGTGGTTTACGTGCCGGGCAACCACGATGAGGATTTTCGCGAGTTCGCCGGCACCTGCTTCGGCAACCTCGAGATCCTGCGCGACTGCATCCACACCACCGCACGCGGTGAGCGGCTGCTCGTGCTGCACGGCGACGAGTTCGACAGTGTAGTCAAATGCAGCCCTTGGCTCGCGGCGCTCGGCTCGCATGCCTACGATTTCTCCATCGAGATGAACCGGCACTTCAATCGTATCCGGCGATATTTCGGCTACGACTACTGGTCGCTCGCCAATTATCTCAAGCACAAGGTCAAGAACGCGGTTAGCTACATCTCAAGCTTTGAGCAGGCGGTAGCGCACGAGGTGCAGCGCCGCGGCGTCGACGGTGTGGTCTGCGGCCACATTCACCGCGCTGAGATCAGCCAACTGGGTGGCGTGCTCTACTGCAACGACGGCGACTGGGTCGAGAGTTGCTCGGCGCTGATTGAGGATCGCAACGGCTCGCTCTCCATCTGGAACTGGACCGAGATGCAGGCGGGCTTGCGCGTCGTTGCCCCGCAGACGCCCGTGCAGGACGCAGCGTGACGCCACGCTTTGCCGCGCTGCTCTTGAGTGTTGTTGCTGCTTGCGGTGGTCCCGAGGCTGACGCAGCGACGCTGGTCGGTGACGCGGAGGTGACTACGGCGGCGGCTCGCGGGGCTCGCTTTGTAGTGGGAGCGGGTCGCTGTGGTGATGCGGTCGTCAGCGAATGGCGGGACGCCGAGGGTCGTCTCGTCGCGCATGAGCAGGTGGATCTGCAGGGCGAGTCCTGGGTCCGCTACCGCCTGCGACGCGAGTCAGTCGGGCAGGACGTGAAGGCGGTGCGCGACGGTGATCGGGTGCGCGTGCAGATCAGCCATGGCGGGCGCGAGCGGACGGTCTCACTACCAGCCGGCTCATCGATGGTCGCGGGTCCGCTGCTCGTGCCGTTCTTGCAAGGGCGTCTGGCCGAGCTGCGTCGTGGCGAGTCGCTGGAATTTGCGTATCTAGTCGCCGATCAGGGTCTGACCCTTCGGTTGCGCGCGAGCCGTGCCGAGCACGGCGCCTCCGGGGCTGCAACACGAAGCACTCGTACCGTGGTGCGCCTCGAGGCTGCCTCGTTGCTCATGCGGCCTTTCGTGCCACCTACCGTACTCGAGTTCGACGCCGCCGGTCAGTTCGTCGCGATGCAGGGGCGATTGCTGCCCCAGCTGGGGCCGGCCAGCCAACCGCAATCTTTGGATGGCGTGATGCGCGTGCACGATGCGCCGATGCAATCAAGCTGTCATATGCGCAACCTATCGTAAGCACATGAAAATTTTGATGTTGTCGGACGTGTTCTTCCCGAGGGTGAACGGCGTCTCAACGTCGATTCAGACTTTCCGGGCTGATCTGCAGGCGCTTGGGCACACGGTGACCCTGGTTGCGCCGGAGTACGGCACGCCGGGTGGACAGGCCGCCTCCGCGGGTGCGGGCAATTCGGATCCGCATCTCGTTCGTATCCCATCGCGGCCTGTGCCGCGCGACCCCGAAGATCGACTCTTCGTCTGGTCGAAACTGATGGCGTACCTGCGCACCTTGCGCCCCGATGACGTGGATCTCGTGCACATCCAGACGCCGTTCATGGCGCACTACGCCGGGGTGCGTCTCGCACGCCGGTTGGGTGCTCCGCTCATCGAGACCTACCACACCTACTTCGAGCACTACCTGCACCACTACGTGCCGGGCCTGCCTTCCGCCTTGACGCGATATGTGGCGCGGCGCTTCACCGTCGCTCAGTGCCACGACGTGCAAGCGGTGGTGTCGCCCTCGCGGCAGATGGCCGAGGCGCTGCGCGCCTATGGTGTGCAAACTCCGATCGAAGTATTGCCCACAGGCCTGCCGCCGCTGTGTTTCAAGCAAGGTGATGGCGCGCGCTACCGCGCCGCGCAGGGTATTGCCCCCGATCGACCGATGGCGTTGTTCGTGGGTCGAGTGGCGCACGAGAAGAACATCGACTTTCTGGTCGAGATGCTGGTTCGGCTGCGCGAGAAAGTGCCGCAGGTGCTGCTCGTGATCGCAGGCGAAGGGCCCGCCGAGGCGCATATCCGCGCGCTCGTCACGGCTCGCGGACTCGATGCTCACGTGCACTATCAGGGGTACATGGATCGGCACACGACCTTGCTCGATTGCTACCGTGCGGCGGATGCCTTCGTGTTCGCTTCGCGCACCGAGACGCAGGGTCTCGTGTTGCTTGAGGCCATGGCGCAGGGCACGCCGGTAGTCTCCACCGCCGTGATGGGCACTGCGGACGTTTTGGCCGGAGTGCAGGGTGCCGTGGTTGTACCGGAGGAGATCGAAGCCTTCGCCACGGGCGTTGCCCGGGTGCTCGGCGATCGGAGCCTGCGCGCGCAACTCGGTGAGTTCGCCCGGCAAGACGCGTTGCGCTGGTCGTCGCGTCACATGGCCGAGCGACTGCTGAAGCTCTACGAACAACTCATCGAAGATGATCTCGTGGCGAGGCCGACGGCGGCCGCCGCGCGGGAGGAGGTACCGGGGCGCTTTTTCGGGGTGTGAGTCGCCTCGGTGATGGGGTGATCTGGTACGCGCTGATGGCGCTGATGCCACTTTTTGTGGGACTCGAGCGCTGGCGGGAGGGTCTGCAGGCGTCCTTGCAGATGCTGTTCGCCGGTGTGGCGGGGCTGCTGCTCTACAAGTTGCTGAAGAAGAAGCTGGTGCGCGAGCGCCCGTTCATCGGTCTCATCGGTATCGAGTGTGCGATGCCGCCGCTCGATCGATACAGCTTTCCGTCGGGCCACACGCTGCACGCGGTGACCTTCACCGCCATTGCCATCAGTTACGTGCCGCAACTCGCCATCGTGCTCGTGCCGTTCGCGCTGCTCGTGGCCGCCTCGCGCGTGGTGCTTGGGCTGCATTACCCAACCGATGTGCTCGCGGGCGCGGTGCTTGGCGGTTTGCTCGCTGCGGCGAGCAATGTACTCGTCGGCTGACGGCGCCGCGCCGTCGACAGCGCCCCGCTCAGGCGAGCAGGCGCTCGAGCACGCCGCGGTACATGGCGTGCAGCAG
>RGWK01000214.1 GCA_010029775.1 Gammaproteobacteria bacterium | reverse complement strand
TCGGTGTGGCCTCGCCGCGTTCGAGTCGTCTGCTCAACTATTGCGGCGAGCTGCCCTCCGTGACCGAGACCTCATTAACAGCAGTGCCCGGGTCTTCTGGCGAAACGCGTCAGTTGAGTCGCGCGCACCTTAAGCTCTCTTGGGAGCTCGCGGGTAACGCTACTCTTGAAGCCATCACCGGCTACTCGAAGTTGGCGCAGAAATTCCTGGTCGATGGCAGTCGCAACTCCGGCGAGACGATCATCTTCACCTACCAGCCGCTGCCGACCCGTACGGTGCCGGGGCTTGGCGTCACTACGGGGCCGCGCAAGACCTTCACCAGCGGCTTGCTGCAGATCGGGCCGACGGATCGCACCCAGGAAATCAGCCAGGAATTGCGGCTCTCGAGTGATCGTGAGAAGTCCCTGCGCTATTCGGTGGGCAGCTACTACTATGAAAACCGTGCAACCGGTGGCGTGGATGGCGTAATTGCGACCCAAAAGTTGCCCGCCGACTTTTACTCCTTCTGCCTCGCGTGCACGCCGCTCGGACCCACGACGGTCGTCGACTTCGCGCCGGGCGCCGGCAATGCAGCCTTCCTGCCGTGGTTCAACGATCCGGTGGGCGGTGCCAACTTCAGTGAAGTGTTCGTCGACAGGGCGTCAGCGCCCTCGGTGTTCGGCGCCCTCGAGTACGACTTCACGAGTGGCCTGACCGGAAGCGTCGATGCCCGTTACACCAACGAGCGTCGTTCCTATCTCGACAAGCGCACAGGCTCCTCGGGCAACGACAACTGGAAGCTCTTCAGCTGGCGCGGCACGCTGCGTTACAAGCCTGCCGAGCGTGTGACGTTCTTCGCAGGCGTCGCACATTCGGAGAAGTCGGGTGACTT
Source organism: Gammaproteobacteria bacterium (assembly GCA_010029775.1). Taxonomy (GTDB): domain Bacteria; phylum Pseudomonadota; class Gammaproteobacteria; order Steroidobacterales; family Steroidobacteraceae; genus UBA964. The sequence continues at coordinate 3,282 of RGWK01000214.1, read as the reverse complement.
CGACCCGACCACCGTGCGACTCGTCAGTGCGCCCACGGTTGATGTGACGCTGCCGGGCGCCTTTGATGCCGAAGAGCTGATGAGCTACGAACTGGGTGTCAAGGCGGAGCTGTTCGATCGGCGCGTCGGTATTGAGCTCGATTTGTACTACCTCGACTGGAAGGACATCGTCATTCCGCAGGTGGTGTCGAGTATCAACGGCCAGGACATCGTCACGCCGACGGGTGTGAACGTGAATGCCGGTGATGCGACGATCAAGGGCGTGGAGTTCTCGTTGATTGCGCGGCCTACCAACTGGCTCGACTTCAACCTCGGTATGTCTTACGCGGATCCGAAGTACGACCGTGCCCGCGTTGACAGTTTCATCGACTTCCCGACCTTCGCGCCCACCGGCGACGTATCGGGCAACCAGATCCTGCGGACTTCAAAGGTGCAGGGCAACGCGGGCTTCCAGGTTCGCCGGGATCTTGCCGGCGATCGCGAGTTCTTCCTGCGTGGCGATGTCGCTCATCGCGGCAAGCAGTTTGCCGATGCCTCGAACCAGACCATCGTGCCGAGTTCGACCAACGTGAATGCTGCCCTCGGCGTTCGTACGGACGACTGGTCACTCGAGTTGTGGGGTCGGAACCTAACGGATGAAGATGCCCCGACGGGCGCGTTCCGCGACGTGTACTTCAGCAACACGTTGCCGACCGGCGTGAACACGGGTGGAACCTTCTTCCCGTTCCGCTACAGCGTGTCGCACCCGCGACGGACGACCTACGGCGTCACGCTGCGCTACAACTTCTGAGTCCTGATTTATCGGGTCGAGGTTGTTGCGACGTCTGAGCTGCGCGCTGCTCGCCGGCCTGCTGGCCGGCGCGCTCGCGTGGCCGGCGGGTGCTGCAAACGACGTCGAGCAGTTGCAGCTCGGTGACCCCGCTCGGCGCGAGCGCAGCATCGATGTGGTTCTCGATGGCGTCACCGACACCTCGAGCGGTGAACTCATCGATACCGTCGAGCTTACGCGGCGCCTTAAGGATGTGCGCGTGCTCTTCATCGGCGAGGAGCACACCAACGGCGAGTTCCACCGCGTTCAGTTGCGTGTGATTGAAGCTCTGCATGCCGCAGGGCGCAAGCCGATCATCGGTCTGGAAATGTTTCCCTGGGATCCGCAGCCGGCCCTCGAGCGCTGGTCGCGCGGGGAACTCGACGAGGCGCGGTTTCTCGACGAGTCGCGATGGTACGAAGTGTGGTCGCATCATTACGGCCACTACCGCGATATCTTCCGCTACGCGCGGGATCAACGGTTAAGACTCGTCGGACTGAACGCGCCGCGCGAGGTGGTACGCACCGTGCGCAGCAAGGGCTTCGAGGCCTTGTCGCCGGAGCTTCGCAATCGGTTTCCGCCGACGGTCGACGTGTCTAACGCTGAGCATCGCACGCTGGTGCGTGCGTACTTCGATGACGACGACCCCTTGCATTCCAAGATGAGTGACGCAGCGCTCGAGGGCATCTATCGCGCGCAGGTCACTTGGGATGCGGCGATGGGCTGGCAAGCGGGTCAAGCGCTCACCACGCCGGTCGATCCGCGCGAGATCGTCGTGGTGCTGATCGGTGCCGGTCACGTCGCCTACGACCTGGGCGCGGCGCGCCAGTTGGCTTCCGGCTTCAAAGGCCGTATCGCCTCGCTCATCCCGGTAACGGTGCCGAAGCGTATCAACGCAGCCTATGCCCAGTTCGTGTGGGGCGTTCCAGCCACCGCCCAGCCAACCTTGCCGGTGCTCGGCGTCTCGCTGATGGGCCGGTTGGGGCAGCAGCCCTCTGCCGTCATCCAAGTGGATGCCGGTTCCAGTGCTGAAGCCGCCGGTGTGCGTGTCGGTGATGTCCTGCGCTCGCTCGATGGCACAGTGGTCGACGGCACGGCGGCGTTGCAACGCAAGGTCGGGGACTACGACTGGGGCGACGCCGCACGTCTCGAGATCGAGCGCGCCGGGGTGCGCATGACGCTGCCCCTCGTCTTTCGACGCGCACCGCAGGACTCGCGGTGACACCGCGCTTGAGTTTGAGACTGGCGTGGCTCCTCGCGCTGTGGCCGCTTGCGAGCGGTGCCGAGGTTGCGCATTACTCCATGCGCGCAAAGATCGAGCCTGCAGCCGGCGAACTCACGGCGACCGTGCAGTTGCAGCTACCGCGTGAGCAAGCGGGAAAGCCTGTCGAGTTCCTGCTCGCAGCACCGCTGCAGATCACCTCGGCGTCCGTTGAACTCGTCAAGCAGACCGGTCAGCCCGGTCAGGGTTTTCAGGGCATTAATGGCTCTGCGGCTGCCATGGTGCAGAGCGGTCGCGCACAGCGTTACCGCCTGATCGCACCGGCCGATGGCGCGGCACTGACGCTGAGTTACCGCGGCAAGCTCGATTTCGGCTTCGAGACTCCAGGGCAGGAGTACGCCCGCGGCTTCAGCGAGACTGCTGGCGTCATCCGCAACGAGGGCGTGTACCTCGCCGGCAGCACACTCTGGTACCCGTATCTCGGTGAAGTGCTGTTTACCTTCGATATGAATATTGATGCTCCGGCAGGCTGGCAGCTCATCAGTCCAGGAACCGGCAGTGCTGGAGACGAGAACGGCGACGCCACATGGCGAGTAAAGACGCCAATCGACGAGTTGCACATCGTCGGTGGCCCCTTGCATCGACGCACCCGTCAAGCAGGAGCGGTGAGCGCCGAGGTGTACCTGCGCAAGGACGATCCGGCGCTGGCCGCAAAGTATCTGGAGGCGACGGCGCGCAATCTCGAGATGTATCGCACGTTGATCGGACCCTACCCTTACGACAAGTTCGCGCTGGTCGAGAACTTCTGGGAGACCGGTTACGGCATGCCGAGCTTCACCTTGCTCGGGCCGCAGATTATCCGTTTCCCCTTTATCCTGACCTCGTCCTATCCGCACGAGGTGCTGCACAACTGGTGGGGTAACGGCGTATTCGTCGACTACGCAAGCGGCAACTGGTGCGAGGGACTCACGGCATATCTCGCTGATCATCTTTACAAGGAGCAGTCGGGCAGCGGCGCCGAGTACCGGCGCGACACCTTGAAAAAATATCGGGACTTCGTGCGCGAGGCGCACGACTTTCCGTTGACCGAGTTTCGCTCGCGACACAGTCCGGCGACCGAAGCCGTCGGCTACGGCAAGGCGCTGATGACCTTTCACATGCTGCGTCAGCGTGTGGGCGATGCGGCCTACGTGCGTGGTCTGCAACGTTTTTACCGTGAGCAGCGTGGCAAGCGCGCAAGTTTCACCGACCT
>RGWK01000213.1 GCA_010029775.1 Gammaproteobacteria bacterium | reverse complement strand
TTGTCGATGACAAGACTCTCGAGCGAATAGCCGAGCAGACTCGCATGCATGCCCGCCGACTCGTAGATGAGGTTCGCGCCCGAATTGCCGACCAGCGCGTGGTTGAGCGCCTTCTCGCCCGCGGCCTGCGCATCGGCGACCTTGGAGTCGGTCATCCCTGAGGCGGTGCCGACCGTCAGGTCGTAGAAGTTGCCCATCTGACCGGCAGCCGCCGACAACAGCGCCTGCTCCGGACTGCCGCCCGACATCGCACCGGTGCGCAGATCTGACACGAAGCACCAGGTGCCGAAAATCGCCGGATGACCCGGCTTGATGGCATTCACGTACACGATGCCTGCCAACACTTCGGCAACTTCCTGCGCCAAGGCACCGGCGAGCGCAGCCGGGGCCGTCGCACCGGCCTGCCCCGCCGACAGCAACAGCACCGGCATGCCGCCACGCACCGCCATCTCGAGGCAGCGGCAGGCGTCGGCAGCGAACTTCATGGGCGGCACGACGAAACAGTTCGACTGACTGACGAAGGGACGCTCGCGCCACTTGTCCTCGCCACCGGCGATGGCGTGCAGCATCTGCAGCGAGGCTTCGAGGTGATCCGGATGGACCCAACTGCTGCCGACGTGCTTGGTGGTGCTCATCACCGAGGCGTAGCAGGTGTTGAAATCCATCTCGTACGGGTCGGGAATGTCACGCGGCACCACGGCACGCTGGAAAAAATGGATGTGCTCCATCTGATCGACGATGCGGCCGATATCGTACAGATCGCGAATGGTCGACTCGCGATACACGCCGTGCGCATCGACCATGTTGACCGCAGCACCCGCAGTGCCGAAATAGGCGCGCTTCTCCCACGGCTCCATGTCGTGGCGAGGATCCTGACCGTGCAACACGAACTTGCGGCCGGCTTTGGCGACCATGTCCTCGACGAGCGAGCGCGGGAACAGCAAGCGACCCGTATCGCTCAACTCGCAGCCCGCCGCGGTCATGATTTCTATGCCCGACTCGGTGGCATCGCCCAAGCCGACTTCCGCGAGCAGGCGCAGCGCAGTCTGGTGGATCTGATCGATGGCGCTTTGCGTCAGCGGTTGAAAGCGACCGCTCTGCATCCCGGGTCGGACAGGCCGCAGGTGATCGGGCAAGGGACCTGAACGCTGGGCTCGGCGGGCATCTCGCCCCGACGGGCGACGGGCAACTTGGGCAGCTTCACTCACGATTTAGATCTCCCCCGGGGTTTGACGTTAGTATGGCATCTGCCTCACGAATATTCAGCCGAACGACGCCATGTCCGACACCGATTTGCTGCCAACCATGCACCCGGATACCGAAGTGTCTGCACGCACCTTCGGTGTTGCGCTCGATCTTGCCGTCCCGGCGTTCAGCACCCGCACCGAATACGTCCCCGACATCGATCCCGCGTACCACTTCGACCCCGAAACGACGCTCGCGATCCTCGCCGGCTTCGCCCACGACCGGCGCGTGATGGTGCAGGGCTATCACGGCACGGGAAAGTCCACGCACATCGAACAGGTCGCAGCCCGCCTCAACTGGCCGCTCGTGCGCATCAACCTCGATGGGCACGTCAGTCGCATCGACCTCATCGGCCGCGACGCGATCGTGCTGCACGAGGGCCGACAGATCACCGAGTTTCGCGAGGGTCTGCTGCCCTGGGCGATTCAACGTCCGGTGGCGCTACTGTTCGACGAGTACGACGCGGGCAGGCCCGATGTCATGTTCGTGATCCAGCGGGTGCTGGAAGCCAGCGGTAAGCTCACCCTGCTCGACCAAAATCGGGTCATCACCCCGCATCGGCATTTCCGGCTTTTCGCGACCAGCAACACGATCGGTCTCGGCGATGCCTCGGGTCTCTACCACGGCACCCAGCAGGTCAACCAGGGACAGATGGACCGCTGGTCGATCGTTGCCGTGCTCAATTACCTGCAGCACGAGGTCGAGGTGAACATCGTCACCGGCAAAGTGCAGGGCTACGCAGACGACGCCGGGCAACGCACCGTCAAGGCCATGGTGCGGGTGGCGGATATGACGCGCAACGCATTCATGAACGGCGATATCTCCACCGTAATGAGCCCGCGCACGGTCATCACTTGGGCGCAGAACGCGCTGATCTTCCGCGACGTAGCCCTCGCCTTTAGGGTGAGCTTCCTCAACCGTTGCGACGAGCTGGAGCGCCCCACCATCGCCGAGTTCTACCAGCGCGCCTTCGGCGTCGAGCTGCCGCTCGTATCGCCGCAGCTGAAAGTTCTCTGACACCGGCACCGTGAGCGCCACAGGACAGACATCTCCACTCGCGGATCTTCGGCAATCTCCCTGCGTCCCGCGTCGATCGCTTGCCGCAGTCGGGCTGTTGATCGTCGCATTTGCGCTGCTTACCGGTTGCGCGACCACAGACGACCTCGCCGATGAACCGGAGCCCACCTATATCGCCGAAACAGCCGACGCCACTCTCGCCGCGCCGAGCGCGCCCACGGCTGCCTCCGGCGGGGAAACCAAGCGCGAAGCAGACGAGACCGTACGCATCGATCGACCGAAGAACGGACTGACCGAGGTCGTCGTCGAAGCCAAGGCCGACGATCGACACGAGGTGATCCGCGATCTGGTCATCGAAGCGCGGAACCTGCTGCGCAAGGTCGAGCTGCAATACGTGTTCACCGGCAAAGGCCGTCGCGAAACGCTGCGCGGACGGCCCGTAGCGTTTGCCTTGTGGAGCGAGACCTCCCAATCCTGGTCGATCGCGCACGTGGAAATTCCGCGACCCCCGGTACGTTGGCGACCCGGTGGTCGGCCGATGCCCTTCGTGCTGCGCGCCCCCGGCATCACGGCGCAACACGTGAAAGGCACGGGCGCCGAACGACTGATGTTCTCCTTCAGCAAGGGCGATGAACCGCTCAAGGTCTACGGGCGTAAGTTCCCGGTTTTTGACAGCAAGCTCATTGCCAAGCGGCGCTGGCGCGCGGTCGCCGAGACGGCTAAGCCCATCGTTTATCTGCCCTTCACTGCCGACACGCTCGACCCGCGGTTCGTCACTGACGGTCGCGACTATCTGCGAGCCACCGCGAAGCGGGCGATCGAGGAACTGCGCCGGGCAGCGGTACCTTCGAGCGCATTCCCCGGGCAATTGCTCGCGGACGTGGTGCCCGCCGAAGTCATCATGACCCTGGCCGTGATCGAGCAAACCGACGATGTGGATTTCCGCCGCACACGACTGCAAGCCTTCGAAGAGGTGCTGAGTCAATATGGCCTGAAGCGCGAGGAGGCGTATCGATTCAGCATTTCGCGCGCCAAGGCTATCGGGCCGATGCAGTTCACCAATCGTCGTGGCAACGGCACCTATGCGCTCGTCGTGCGCCGCTGCCCGGGCGCCCGACTCGATCCGAACTTTGAACGCGGCGCTACGGATCTGCTCAACGCCATGAAAGCGGCGATCTGTCTTTTCGACATCGAGCTGAAGCAGATGCCGTCTGAGATCCGCGAGGCATACTGGGACAACAAGACGGTGCTCGGCATCTTCCCGGTGGCGGCCTACAACGGCGGACCGCGCAACGTGACACGCTTGCGACGTGTACTCGATCGAATGGGCGTCGATGTCGCGGCGCTGCGCGCGCCCGGCATCGCTGACGAAAGCAGGGCCGTGCCCTGCCCCTGCGTGTGGCGCGAGGGACCTGATGGCCTCGCTCCCGTCACGATACCGAGCTACAACAACGAGAACCGCTGGTACATCGAGAAGTACCAAAGCATCATCAGCCTGCTCGGAGAGCGTTCGTGATTTCGCGTCGGGCGGTCTTCGCGGCATGGCTTGCGCTGACCGTCCCGGCGCTCGCGCCCGCCGAAGAGACGCAACCCGCGCCGCTCGAACTGCGCGTGATGACCTTCAACATCTGGTACGGCGGCGACCAGGTGAACTTTGCGAGCGTCGCCGCAGCGATTCGCGCCGCCAACGCCGACGTCATCGGCGTACAGGAACCCGATGGCAACCTGTACCGCCTAGCCGAGGCTGTGGGGTTCGCGCACGTCGACCCGCGCCGCAATCTGATTTCGCGATATCCGCTCTTCGACTCGGGCGTCGGACGGAGAACCGAAACCGGTACGACACCGGCAAGCATTGCGGCACTCGATGCGTCGCAGTTGCACGCCTGGGTCATGGTACGACCGGGTGA
>RGWK01000212.1 GCA_010029775.1 Gammaproteobacteria bacterium | reverse complement strand
GCTGATGGCATCGTGGCGGGCGAGTACACCACTGCCGATGCCGTGACCGTGCAGCGCCAGTTGTCGCAGATGTGGCAACTCGGTGCTCGCTGTGCGGCGATGGAAGTGTCCTCGCACGCGCTCGATCAGGCTCGGGTCGACGGCGTGCGCTTTCAGGTCGCCGCGTTCACCAATCTGACTCGTGATCATCTCGACTACCACGGCAGCATGGAAGCGTACGGCGAGGCCAAGGCGCGACTGTTTGCCTTGCCCGGCGTCACGGCGCGCGTCATCAACGTCGACGACGCATTCGGTGTGACCTTGGCGGAGCGACATGCGGCAGACGGTACATTGGTGCTGACGGCCCGCAGTGCTGAAGGCGTTTTCGCGACGCAAAGGCTGCAGAGCATTGCCAAGCACGCCCGAGTGCTCGTCGCGCGCGAGGTGCGCACGACGTCCGCGGGTCTTGCCTTCACGCTCGACTGGGACGGCGAACATGCTGTCGAGCTGCCGCTCATTGGCGAGTTCAACGTCGACAACGTCCTGACCACACTCGGCGTGCTGCAGGCGCTGGGTTTTTCTTCGACGACGGCGTTGGCAGCGCTCGCTGGGGTGGGTGCACCGCCGGGGCGCATGGAGGCGATCAGTGCGCCGGGTCGTGCGCTCGCCATCGTCGATTACGCGCATACACCGGACGCGCTCGCCAAGGCGTTGCGCGCCGCACGTACGCACTGCCGCGGCGCGTTGCACGTGGTATTCGGCTGCGGTGGTGATCGTGATCGCGGTAAGCGGCCGATGATGGGCAAGGTGGCCGCTGACCTCGCCGATGACGTGGTGATCACCGATGATAATCCGCGCACTGAGTCGCCCGCGGCCATCGCGGCCGAGGTGCTGGGCGGTATCCCTTCGGGGGTGCCGGTAGTCGTAATCCACGATCGTGCTGAAGCCATCCGCAGTACGCTCTCGCGTGCTCGTGCAGGCGATGCCGTGCTGATCGCCGGCAAGGGGCACGAGGATTATCAGATCGTCGGCAGCGAACGGCGCTCGTTCAGCGATCAGCAATGCGTGCGCACGTTTTACGCGGAGGCTGCTTGATGCGCAGCCTTAAAGAACTGGCCCATGACTGCGGTGGCGAACTGCACGGCGAGGATCGGCAGTTCGGTTCCGTGTCGACCGATACACGACGCATCGCTGCAGGTCAGTTGTTCGTCGCCCTTCGCGGCCCTAGCTTCGATGGAAACGAGTTTCTCGATATTGCTGCGCAGTCGGGCGCTGCCGGGGCACTCGCGGAGCGGATGGGACCCGCCGGGTTTCCGGTTGTGCAGGTGCCCGATACGCTCGCTGCCTTGCAGCGTGCGGCGCGTCAATGGCGCAGTCGCTTCGTGATACCGCTGATTGGCGTCGCGGGTAGCAACGGCAAGACCAGCACCAAGGAAATGCTGGCCTCCATCCTTGCACAACGTGGATCGACGCTGGCCACGCGCGGCAATCTCAACAACCACATCGGTGTACCGCTGACCTTGCTGGAAATCGAGGCGAGTCATCGCCACGCCGTGATCGAGATGGGCGCCAATCATCCCGGGGATGTGGCGGAGCTCGCCGGCATCGCGCTGCCGACGATCGGTCTCGTCACCAACGCCGGTGCCGAGCATCTGGAGGGCTTTGGCAGTCTCGAAGGTGCGGCGCGCGCCGAGGGCGAGTTGTTCGCAGCGCTGGGGCGTGACGGGGTTGCTGTGCTCAATGCCGACGACGAGTTCGCGCCGCTGTGGCGGGAAATGACCATCGCACGCACCGTCACCTTCGGGCTCGGCGCCAAGGCGGACTTCACGGCTCGCGACATCGTCACCTCTGTCGGCACGCAGGGGTTCGTCACGCGCTTCATGCTGCAATCGCCGGCCGGCACTGTGGCGATCACCCTGCATCTCGCAGGCAAGCACAACGTGGTCAATGCGCTGGGTGCTGCGGCTGCAGCCGTCGCGGCCGGCGCGAGTCTCACGGATGTCGCAGCGGGCCTCGCTGCCATGCGGCCGGTGGCGGGTCGACTGCAATGGCGTGCGGCTCGTGGCGGCGGATGGTTGATCGACGACTCGTACAACGCCAATCCGAGTTCCATGCAGGCGGCCATCGACGTGCTCGAGTCGGTTGACGGACGCCGTTGCCTCGTCATGGGCGATATGGGGGAGCTCGGTGCTCACGCCGACGAGTCTCATCGCGAAGCGGGTCGCTACGCTCGACTGCATGGCGTGGAGAGGCTGTTCGCGATCGGCTCGCTCACGCCGCTCGCGGTGCGCAGCTTCGGCGAAGGCGCGAGCTGGCACGCAAACATGGACGAACTGGTTACGGCGGTCGCTGCAGAGCTCAGCGCCGAGAGCCGAGTGCTCGTGAAAGGTTCCCGCCTCAATCGTCTCGAGCGGCTGGTCGAGGCGCTTGCCGCTGCGCCTGCCGAAGGGAGATCGCACTGACATGTTGCTGTGGTTGTCGCATCTGCTCGCCGAGTCGATCACGTTCTTCAACGTGTTCTCCTATCTCACCTTCCGCGCGATCCTTGCGGCGACTACAGCGTTGCTGATCGCGCTGCTGATCGGTCCCTGGATGATCGCCAAGTTGACACGCGACCAGATCGGTCAGGTCGTGCGCGACTACATACCGGCCGCCCACCAGAAAAAAGTCGGCACACCGACGATGGGCGGCTTGCTCATTCTCGTCGCCGTGATCGTCTCGACGCTGCTTTGGTCGGATCTTGGCAATCGGTTCGTTTGGATCGTCATCGGTGTGACGGTGCTGTTCGGTTTGGTCGGCTTCTGGGATGACTACCTGAAGCTCGTGAAGAAGAACCCCAAGGGTCTCATCGCACGCTATAAGTATTTTTGGCAGTCGGTCGGCGGTCTCGCTGCGGCGCTGGCGCTGTGGTACACGGCCAAAGCGCCGGCGGATACCACGCTGTATCTGCCCTTGCTGAAGAACTTTGCGCTGCCGCTCGGTTTCTTCGCGTTCGTGCTGCTCACCTATCTCATGATCGTCGGCATGAGCAACGCGGTGAATCTCACCGATGGGCTCGATGGGCTCGCGATCATGCCGGCGGTCATGGTGGCGGCGGCGCTTGGCGTGTTCGCCTACGCGAGCGGCAACGCGGTATTTGCCAGCTACCTTGCCATTCCTGCAGTGCCGCAAGCGGGCGAGTTGCTGATTTTCTGTGCGGCGATGGTGGGCGCAGGACTCGGCTTTCTGTGGTTCAACACCTACCCCGCGCAGGTCTTCATGGGCGACATTGGTGCGTTGTCCATTGGCGCGGCGCTCGGCACCGTCGCGGTGATCGTTCGGCAGGAACTCGTCGTTCTCGTGATGGGCGGCATCTTCGTCCTCGAAACCGCATCGGTGATCCTGCAGGTCGCAAGTTTCAAACTGACTGGCAAGCGCATCTTCCGTATGGCACCGATTCATCACCACTTCGAACTGAAGGGGTGGGCGGAGCCCAAGGTGATCGTGCGCTTCTGGATCATCACGTTCTTTCTCGTACTCGCCGGACTCGCGACGCTGAAGCTGCGATGAGTGGAACCACGACACAGGGCAAGGCGTTGATCGTCGGACTCGGTCGCTCGGGTCTCTCGGCCGCACGCCATCTCGCAGCGCGCGGCTGGCAGTTGGCCGTTACCGACACGCGGCTGGAGCCGCCGGGCGCAGCGGACATTGCGGCGATCGCGCCGCAAGTCTCCTGTCGTTTCGGCGGTTTCGATTCGGCTTTGCTCGAGGGGGCGGATATTGTCGTGGCCTCTCCCGGAGTGTCATTGGCGGAGCCACTGCTGCGTGAGGCGCAGATCCGCGGCATCGAGATCGTCGGCGACATCGAGCTCTTTGCCCGCGAGGCGCGTGCGCCCGTGGTCGGGATCACGGGCACCAACGGCAAGAGCACCGTCACGACGCTGGTCGGGCGTATGGCGGCACGCGCAGGCGTGGCCGTGGCCGTCGGTGGCAATCTCGGCACACCGGCGCTCGATCTGCTCGAGAACACCTCGCCGTCGCTCTACGTGCTCGAGTTGTCGAGCTTCCAGCTCGAGACGACCTCGTCGCTGCATTTGCAGGCGGCAGCAGTGCTGAACCTGACCGCCGATCATCTCGACCGATATGCCGACATGGCGAGTTACGGTGCGGCCAAGGCGCGGATCTTCAGGCATTGCACGGTTGCCGTGATCAAT
>RGWK01000211.1 GCA_010029775.1 Gammaproteobacteria bacterium | reverse complement strand
TCGGTGTAGCCCTGCTGCCGCGCCGTATGGCGCAGCGCATCGACCGCCTCGCCCACGAGCAAGGCCTCATCGCCCGAGACGAGATAGGCAGGGGCGAGACGGCCGCCCTGCAGGTGCGTCGCCAGCGTATCGAGACCCAACTTCATGCCGGGGATTATCCGCCAGCGACGCCAATGCCGGGTAAGGCCTTCCGGCTTGTCATGTTATATAGTAATATTATGTAACTAAATAACACTCGACTCCGAAGGCGCACGCATGAACAACGCCCTTGGCTTGCTGTTCGTGGCCGCGATCAGCAACTCCGCCGCCGCCCTCGCCGCTGACCCGGCGGCCGACCCCGCGATCAAGGCCGAGGCGCTGCAAGAAGTGGTCATCACGGCAACCCCGCTGCGTAAGCCTGCCTTGACGACTGCACAGCCCGTCTTCGCTCTGAGCGGCGAGTCGCTGCTCCGAGCGCGCGGAGCCAGCGTGGGCGAGACCCTCGCGTCGCAGCCAGGGCTCTCGGCGAGCGCCTTCGGCCCGCTCGCGAGTCGCCCGATCATCCGCGGTCAAGGCGGGTTGCGCGTGCAGACCTATCAGGATGGCGGCGATACGCTCGATGCGGCGGCACTCTCGGATGATCACGCCGTGACGCTCGACCCGTTGCTCGCCGAGCGCATCGAGGTCGTACGCGGTCCTGCGGCGTTGATGTTCGGCAACGCGGCGGCGGCGGGCGCGATCAATGTCATCACCCCTCGAATCCCCCTCAATCGTCTCGAGAAGACGCTGCAGGGCGGTCTCGAAGTGCGCGCAGGCACTGCCGCAGAGGAGCGGGCTGCAGTCGGTCAGGTCTCGGCTCGCCTCGGCGAACACCTGCAGTTGCACGCCGATGCGCACGAGCAGCGCAGCGAGGATGTGCACATTCCGGGCTTTGCTTGGTCGAGCGCAGCGCGGGCCGAGGCCATCGCCGCGGGCGAACCCGTGGACCTGAGCCGCGGCCGGCTCGTCAATTCGGCGGGCGAGGCCAAGGGCGGTGGCGCTGGCCTTGCGTGGGTAGGCGAACGCCACGCGTTGGGTTTCTCTTCAAGCCGCTACGACAGCGAGTACGGCTTGCCAGGTCTCGGCGAGGAGGCCGGAGAACCCCCGGACATTCGTCTGAGCCTGTCGCAGCGCCGCGATGATTTCAGTGGCGAATGGCAACCCTCGAGCGGGGGCGTTCGTGCGCTGCGCCTACGCGCTTCGCGCAACGATTACGCGCATCTCGAACTCGAGCCGACGGGCGAGATCGGCACGCGCTACGCGCAAGTGGGTACCGAGTTGCGACTGACCGCAGAACACGGCGATGCGCCCGGCCTCACCCAAGGCACCCGCGGCGCCTTTGGCCTGCAGGTCCGCAAACTCGATTTCGAGGCCGAGGGCGAAGAGGCGTTCCTGCCGCGGTCCGTGACTCGCAACACGGGGCTGTTCCTGTTTCAGGAACGGGAGTTCGGCGTCCTCACGCTCGAAGCAGGTGCACGATACGAGCATCAAACCGTGCTGGATTACGCCGGCGATGCGTTGAGCGGATCACTCGGTGCGCTGTGGGGGCTGCGCGAGGATCTGACGCTCAGCCTGCAACTCGCATCGACCGAACGCCACCCCAGCGCGACCGAGCTCTATGCTCTCGGGCCCCATCTGGCCGTGCAGCGTTACGAGATCGGCAATGCGTCACTCGGCACCGAGACGGGCCGCAGCGTCGATCTCGGAGTGCGTTGGCGCACCGATGAAGCCTACGCGGCGATCAGCCTGTTCCTCACCGACTACAGCAGCTACATCTACGCCAAGCCGAGCGCGATCCCGGACGAACTGGACACCGAAGGCCTACCGCTCATCCGCTACACCGCAGGCGATGCCCGCTTCACGGGCGTCGAGGCTGAATGGCATCGCCCAAGGTGGCTGCAGACCGGGCTCGGTGCGCTCGGTCTGCGCATATTCGGCGATCTCGTGCATGCCGAGGACGCGGCAGGCGAACCGCTCCCTTTCATACCGCCCCATCGCCTCGGTGCCGAGTTGTCGCTTGAGGGCAGCACGATGCGCGTTGGGCTCGAAGCCATCTGGCACGACGCGCAGACGCGCATCGCCGATGCTGAGCGCAGCACCGCGGGCTACACCCTGCTAAACCTCGACCTCAGCCTGCGGCCGCGCGTAGCCGGGCGGGAAGTGCTTTTGTTCGTACGAGGAAGTAATCTTTTGAACGACGAGGCACGCCGTCATACCTCGGCGCTCAAGGACTACGCCCCGCTCGCCGGCCGAGCCGTCAGCGCGGGCCTGAGATGGACCTTCTGAAGGAGAACACTGCATGACCCTGCGTTGGCAACCGACCCGGCTCGCCTTGTCCTTGATGGTTTTGTCTTGCGTGGCCTTGGCCCATGGCCAAAATCATGACCATGATCACGCCCACGATCATGCCCACGAGGGCGAGTCGCTCGAACAGGGCAAGCATGTGCACGGTGAGGTGACGGTCAACGTCGCGATCGAGGGCAACTCGCTCGCGGTCGAACTGAACGCACCCGCCTTGCATGTGGTGGGTTTCGAACGCGCCGCGCGCTCGGCCGACGAACAGCGCATCGTGAACGAAGCGAATACCTGGCTGAAGAGCGGTGCGGGCATCGTCGGCGTGCCGACGACAGCGCTCTGTCGGTTGCAGAGCGTCAACTACACGCCGCCCGCAAGCACGGCCAAGCACCCCGACTATCGGGCGAGTTACCTGTATCGCTGCGATCAACCGGCAGCGCTCGCCTGGGTGGAGCTGTGGGCCCTACGGCGACTGAAAGGCGTGGAGAAGGTCGAGTTCACCGTGCTGAGTGGCAGCATGCAGAAACAACTCGAGTTCGGCAGCAACCCGGGTCGCATCGCGCTGCGTTGAGTCGACCTTGAACCGCGGCAGCCCTGCGCCGGGCGTCGCATCAGCTAGAATTCGGGCATGGCCGACACCGCAACTCCCGCCATCGACGTCGAGGATCTGCAATATGCCTGGCCCGGCAAGCCGGTGCTGCTGCGGATCAAACAATTTCGCGTCGCGCGCGGCGAGCGCGTGTTCCTGCGCGGCCCTAGCGGCAGCGGCAAGAGCACACTGCTTGGTCTCATCGGCGGTGTGCTGACGGCGCAGCGCGGCCACGTACGCCTGCTTGGCACGGACCTCGCCCGGCTCGGTGCCGGCGAACGCGACCGCTTCCGCGGGGATCATCTGGGCTTCATCTTCCAGATGTTCAACCTGCTGCCCTACCTCGACGTCCTCGATAACGTCGCCCTGCCCACGCGCTTCTCACGCGCACGCCGCGAGCGCATTGAGGGGGGTGACCCGCGTGCCGAAGGGCAGCGCCTGCTGGCTGCACTCGGTCTTGCCGATCCCGCACTGCTTGCGAGTCCCGTCAACGAGTTGTCCATCGGTCAGCAGCAACGTGTCGCCGCGGCGCGGGCGCTGCTCGGCAGCCCAGAAATTCTCATCGCGGACGAGCCCACCTCGGCGCTCGATCACGACTCTCGCGAAGACTTCCTGAAGTTGGTCATGGCGAAGTGCGCCGAACGCGGCACCACGCTGCTGTTCGTCAGCCACGACACCTCGCTCGGCGGCCTGTTCGATCGGGTGGTCGCGCTTGATGAACTGCAACACCCTGGCGCGGAGGCTGCCTGATGCTGGCCCTGCGCTCGCTGCGTAACCGTCGCACCACGGCGCTACTCACCCTGAGCGCCATCGCCATCAGCGTGGCGCTGCTGCTTGGCGTGCAAAAGATGCGTACCGCCGCACGCGATGGCTTCGCCAATACCGTGTCGGGCGTCGATCTGATCGTCGGAGCACGCTCAGGCCAACTCAATCTGCTGCTCTATTCCGTGTTTCGGGTCGGCGATGCGACGGCCAACGTCAGTTGGGCGAGTTACCAGAAGATCGCCAATCATCCCGACGTCGCATGGACCATCCCCATCTCTCTCGGTGACTCGCACCGCGGGTTCCGCGTCATGGGAACCAACAATGATTACTTTGAACACTATCGGTTCGCGGGCGACCGGTCGATCCGCTTTGCCGCAGGCCAGCGCTTCGCAGATCTCTACGATGCAGTGATCGGTGCCGACGTCGCGCGTCAGCTCGGTTACAGGCTTGGCGACAAAGTGGTGATTTCCCACGGTCTCGGCAACGTCAGCTTCGCGCACCACGACGACAAGCCGTTTCGCATCGCAGGCAT
>RGWK01000022.1 GCA_010029775.1 Gammaproteobacteria bacterium | reverse complement strand
GTTACTTCCTCAGAGATAACACGGCCCTCTTTATCGAAGACCTGTACCACCGTGTCGCCTGGGTCGCTTGCGCTCTTTACTGCGCTGTAGCCGAGAGCTATCTGCAGCGACTTGTCGCTCGCGCCAGCGGCAATGACCTGATTGACGATCCCGCGATCAGTCGAGACGATGGTCCCACGACCCGGAATGAAAGCCGCAAAAGCCAGATTGTTATCACCGCCTACGGTGACCTGCGTAGGTGCGTTGGTTCTAGCTCTAAACTTAGGAGCATCGCCAGCGACCCAGACGGAATTCTTTCCGCTACTACTATCGACCATCGCCCGCAGCTGAGCTTCGATATCGCTCTCGGGCTCCGGAGTAGTATTACCGGAAAGAACATCGCCAAACTGCTCGCCATCGATACGCTGGTTGACCCGCTGCTCGCGGGCGGAGTCCAGCATACGGCGGGCCTGGTCATAGATATCAGCGACTGCGGCTAAAGCTCCGCGCCCACGCTCTTTGACGCTTTCTGGCGCATTCGCGGCAGCATCGAGCGCACCACCAACTGCGCCGCCTGCAACACCTGGAGCGGCACCACTAAACCAGCCAGTGAAATACGCCTCAGATAACCGCAGCTTCGCGTCTTCAGCCGTGAACAGTGGATCGAGGTCGAAACGATTAGCAACGCTAATACCTTCCTGCGCAAGTTCAGTCGTCGATTCAATAGCGCCGCCCTTAAATGCGCTCTTGCCAACCTGCTTTGCAAAGTTAGCAAACAGGCTCCCCTCAATTGCAGAGCGCTTGAACGCCTGCTCTCCGAGGAGTTTCAGGAACGCATATTCACCACCTACACCAATAGCGGCTTGCGGCGCTGCAATCGCAGCGGCACGGAACGCACTCGACTCATCGAGTTGTTGCCCGGAATCGAGGCCCTCGGCCAGGTTGCTACCGGCCATCGGAACGTACTCAGCAGCCAGTGCTCCGCCGATAGCACCTCGCTTGAGCGTATCGCGCATGGAGCCATAGGCTAACTCGGCAATCTGCTGCTCAGTTGGGTCCGCTACGCCTCTAAACGTACGGTCCACCGAGTCTTTAATTAGGCGCTTACTGACTTCTCGAGCCGTGCCGGAAAGCACTCCGCGACCTACGCCAGCTACCAGAGCACCTGTACCAGCGCTTGCAATGGACAACGCAGCTGAAGGTACTGCCTGGCCGCTCTTTGCAACCTGAGTTAAGAACCCATCCAGCGTGGGCTCATCAATGAATTCCGCCCATGTCTGAACGCCATCTAACGGGGCTGCGGCAAACTCTTCCCGCAGCCGTGCGCTTTCAATGGCGCTGGCAGCGGCTTCTTTGTCGCCGGTAAGCGTGTTGAAGAGCGCGCTAAAGTAGTCAACGTCAGCCCCAAGATTCTCGGCGCCGGCCTGGACAGAACGTTGGAACGTCTCGCCAAAGCCGGATAGACCAGTATCTGGCACCGCGTTAGGTGTCAGACTCTGGTCTAGGATTGTCTGCTGGACATCCTGTCCTGCGTCAGCAGGGCCTCGAGCATCGATCAACTCAGCGAAGTTATTCCGCTTCGTTGACCCTGGGCTGAAGAATGACTGGAACGGGTCTTGAGCCACAGTTGTAACCTATGGTCGGAGGGCCGATCTGTCATACGCAGCTCCGGCAGTCGCCCTTGCTGATGTGCTCGGGTTGAAGTTCTGCTTGTTCTGGTTAACATCAGCCGCCTTGATCAGGATCCGATACAGGCTGTTGTCAGCTGATTGCACAACAGAAGCCGGAATGCCTTCGTCCGCGACCAGCCCGTCATCGCTGAGGTAGAAGAACTTCTGCGGATTGCCCTTACTGTCCTTCTGAACTCTGACGCGGGCGAGACTGAAATCCGTCATGCTGGCGACGTCTCCGGCGTCCGGTCTGAAGAAGCTAAGGACCGTTTCCATAGGACCGCCAATTTCCTCGGCAGCAAGGCCAGCCAACGCCAAGCTGAGTCCCGGATTCATGGACAGAAGCAGCGCATTTGCTTCCGCCGGGTTCTTGTCCGCCAAAGTGGAGACCCGGTACATCATATTGGGGGCAACTGTGCGCAAGAACTTTTTGGAGGAGTCTGCGCTCAAGGTGAACTCGTTAGTCTCTGGATTCACGAACGTGGCCTTTGTCTTGTCAATGAAGGCGCTACCTTCTTTGGCGAGCTCGTCACGACGTGTGATGCCATCTTTCTCTAGTCCACGCAGGAACTCGGACCGCCGTTGCGTCAGCTCCCCCAAACGAATCCGGTTCGCATCTCTCGAGGTGATAGCGTTGATCCTGTTCGTTTGAGCGTTGAACGCATTGATCTCGTTAGTCGTGCGGCTAATTTCCTGCGCATCAAACTCTTGGCGGGTCAAACTTACCGAGCCAGCCGGATTGTCGAAGATGTTTGAGATCTCCTGCGCTTTGGCCGCACGTATGGTCGGGTCCTTCTCAACGGCAAGAATGACCGCGCGGGTAAGGGCACGATCACGGTCGTTCAAACGCGCAAGCTGTCTGATGTTAGTAATGCCCTTGCTCTGTAGTTCACGCTGAACGGCGGCGGCAGTATCCGGAGTAACCTGGATCTCGCCGCTAGCGATTGCACGGTCTACCTCAGTCGTCGGTCGTCCGTCGACCTTGGCAGCGACGGCGGTAATACCTCCAGCAGCAGGCGGCGCTTGGTTACCAGGAACAGGAACGTCTCCTCGAATCCGGGCTAGGCGCTCATCTCTGCTGCGTTGAGCATTGCTTGCCGCGAGATCGCGTGATCTAGCAGCAGCTTCGTTTTGCACATCAGCCTCAACCTTGGCTCTGCGTCTACGAATATCAACGTCCGCATAGCCACGGTTCAGCATCACGTCTTTCAGATAGGTCGCGGTGTTCTCGTCGCCGTTGCGGACAGCAATGTCGTAGACCCCAGCAACTTCCTCGTTGGAAAACGCCTTCGGATCTTTGAGGAGTGCAACGGTTTCGTTGGTCCCTGCGTCGCCAGCACCAACAATGTTCTTCGCACGGTTGCGCGTGACCCCCTCGAGCTCCGGAGCGAGGCGCTTGTACATGCCCTCCAGCTTCGGATCCACGGCAGGTGCTGCAGCGGCGGGAGCGGCAGCTGCAGGAGCAGGCGCTGCTGGGGCCGCAGCGGCGGGCTGACCGGACGTAGACAGGGTGGCGTTACGGTTTGCGCGGCGACGGCCAATCGGTCTACCAGCGGCTTCGTAATCGGCCTCTACCCGATCAAGAATTTGGTCGGTCTCCTGCGCGTTACCAGACGCCGCTCCAAATGCATTCACCAGGGCGCGACGCGCTCCTGGATCTGGCGTAGCAGCCAACGCCTCGTTGATGCGGCCTACTCGATCAAACTCTTCATTACGAGAGGCGTCCGAGTCCGCCTGGTTTTCATAGGCGCGGAATATAGTGGGGCTGATGCGGTCATTATTCGAGAGAACTTTTGTCTTGTAATAGATATTGGAAATCCCAGCGAGCCGATCCGGTGTGAAGTTCATCACCGTGGAGTCTGAGTTGCTGGACCCGTCGACGGTTACGGCGCCTTTTGAGCCGTCCTTGTTTCGGACGGTGATCGCGTAGTTGCCGTCAGGTAGAACCTGAAGAGACTCTGCAACCGAGCCCGGCGGAAGTTCGCCGCTTTTGTTCGCAATGTTCAGGGCAATCTGCGTGGCAACCTGATCGCCTTTCTTGATGCCCTCTGCCATGCGGGCTGTGTCTATACCCATCATGTCGCGGGTCAAGTAACCAGCGGCGGCCGTCGCATCAATAAATGAGCCGTTCTCTCGCTTTATCTGCTTGTCTGTAGCCTCAGCGTCCAGAATTCTCTGGCCAGCTTCTTGAACGCCTACTTGGCGATCGAGAATACCCAGCCGGCGCTCTTCTTGCGCAAGCTGATCCTGAGCAATTCGATTGCGCATCCGTTGAGCGCCCATTTGCTGAACGCCCTGGATGCCAGCAAGGATTGCGCTTCCGACATCTTCTGCCATGGCTAACCTCTAAATAGCGAAGGCCAAGATGGCCGCTGAAGCAAGTGATCCAATCGTGGAGTACGTATTCGCCTTCGATTGAGCTTTCGCTTGCGTGTATGCGTTATTTCTGGCGGTGGCGTCGGCTGCAGCAGAGCCGAGCTGCTGCTGAGAGGCCCGGTTCACGCCCTGACCAATGTTGATGAGATCCGCCAGCAGCTTGGTATTCGACTCTCGCTGGGCAATCTTGGCGTCATTGACGGCCTGAATACCACCGAGCGTGTTGGCGCGCTGCAGTCGGAGGGCTTGCTGCTGCCGCATATCTGGAGTCAAAGCAACGCCGAAACGCTGAGCGTTACGTGCTGCTACGCCCTGGGACAACGTCGACGCCAAGCCCACGTCAGTGCGCGCCTGATCAATCAGCGTGCGATCAGTCTGAGCTTTGTTGATCAGTTGCTCTTCGTACGCCCGATAGTTTTTAACGTAATCCAAATACTCTTGACGAGTAAGGTCCGCGTACGCCTTTTCGGGGTCAGTTACAGTGGGCAGGCCGGGCGTATAACCACCGGTCGATGGCTGAGACGCACCGACAGCACCTGGAGGCAGCATTGCCCCGCCAGGCATAAAGCCATCTTGAAAATACCCAAGTGCAATATTTTCCATGCTTGTCACCCAAAGAACGTGGAGTAACCGAGCCTTCCTCTAGCACCCTGTACCGGAGAAACAACCGATTTACCGTTGAACTTTTCTCCGGTGGGCGCAACCGGCGTGAAGAACGAACCCTTCACCGGATTCCCTGCAGCATCTACGCCGCTAGTCCCCATGTTGTCGAAGCCTTGCGCTACAAGTGTCGACCCGGCCTTAACCGCAGCAGCCAGCTTCGCCTGAGCGACGTCCTCTTTGGCCCTAGCGCGGGTGAGCGCCTCGGACGTGGCGAGCCGGCTGGCCGCAGCCATGCCGCTTTGCGCATCCGCTGCTTGCCCGCGAGCAGTGCCCAGCACGTTCGATTGCATTGTATTCTGAACGTTCTTGGCCGAGGTGTTGGCCACGCCGAGCTGCCCGCTCAAAGCCTGGGATACGTCGCCAGACGCGTCCGACCGGTTGAGCGCCGCGTAGTTTGGCGTAGACAACGCCTGCATTGTGTCCGCATTGGCGCGTCCTCGAAGGCCAGACTGAATATCTTCAGTCATGGACTTGTCGCGCATCTGCTGCAGCAACGGATCGTACTTCTGTTTGAAGTAGTCGTACTCCGCCATCGCTACGGATGCGGATGCCTTCTCAGCCTCGCTCGCCTGATAGCTCTGCTTCTTGGGTTTACTCATAGCTCTCTCGTATATACCACGGTGTCCAGGGTCCAGCCGTTGCTCTCAAGGTGGCTCATCAGCCCGAGAAACGGAGACCTGGTCTCCAGGTAGCTGTACCCTGCTTCTCGTGCGACGCGCTCAAAGAACGACTGATACATAGACACCAAGCTATTGCCACGCTCTTTGGCCCATGCAAGCCAAAGAAACATCGTCTTCCGGTCCGTGAAAGGATCGATCTCCGTAGTGGAGATTACGAACCCCTCACTAGTCGTCCACAGTACAGCCTGCTTATTCACACAGGCTGCGTAGACATCCTCTGCGCGGTAAGTGAGGGTCTTCGAATTCCGAAGAATCTCCTCAACCCCGCGCCTCACCCAATCCCACTCTCTGCGAATATCAGAGACGACCGGCTCAACCGCCGCTGCCGTACCTGTTTCTCCGGCGAGAGAACGGTGAGTGGATTCCGCCATAACCTACCTTCCTGGCGATGCCAACGTCAGCGTGACGAGCACGCCGATCGGCTACTGCGATGCCTTCGTTAAACAATGATCCGTATACCTGGGCGCCCGAGTAATCCGTCCACTCCTTGCTGGGCAAGCGCAGAAGACGGAACAGCGCACCGTTGACGATGGTGTCGCGGTAATCCGACATCAACTCATCATCAGCAGAAAGCGACGTCTGCGTTGGCTTCAGCTGCACACGCAGAATGGTGCTCGACACCTTAGTAGCGTTAGGTACAGGCACGAGCCAGAACAGCGACTGACTGACTTTGACGAAGTACTCTGGTGACCCGCGATTCGCGGCGTCGCGCCAGCTTGGCTTGCGCTGCTCCAGTAGGTTCGTGCTGATCGGCTCGAGGTCTTTGCCGTCGTACACAGCCCACATGATTTTGTGGACTACGGTGTCTGTCGGTGGCTCGAGATCGTACTCAAAAGTACCAACTCGCGTGGTAACCGGATCGAGCTCAGCCTGAAGGACAGGCGCCTTCTCGCAGAGTTCGATGGCCGCCGCTCGAATGTAGTTTTCAATAAGCGTGTCAGGGCATCCCGGTACCATCGGGATGATCTCTGGCAGGAGCGACTCATAAAGAGTTGCCATGGGCTCTTACCCCACTGCCGCTGCGATTGGACGCTTGCTGTCGTAATTCGGGGTCGTCAAGGCGTCGATCTGGCCCTTGCCAGTAATAGACGCGGTGAAGAGCTGGTAATGCGACGCGGCGCGCTGCTGATTACCGGCGTATTCGGCATCCTTCATGTACGCCATATACAGCACATAGTTCATGACTGCGTTGGCGTAGATATCGGGGATGTCGAGGTTGCCGTTCTGGGTAACGGTCGTCGGGTTCGCGGAGTAGATGATCTCAGCAAACGCCGTGTTCGCCGCAGCAACCCCAGGGTAGACGTAGAAGTTCCGTGGGTTCTGCTCGTCGTATATGTAGTGCTTAACGACGGTGCCGTGTGCTGCGTCGCCAGTAATCGTCGGGTTATGCCAATCTGGCGTCTGCGCGTCCAAGATATCACGCTGAACGATACGAACCGCACGACGGCCAAGGCCGTTGGTTGCAGCAGACATATTGCGGACTACGCGCAGCAGCGCGTTGCCGTCGCTCGGGATTTCCTGCTTAGTGCCTACGGCCAAAGTGATCGTAGTGTTCTTCGCGGAAGCGTCAGGCTTGAGCAACGCAATCTCGCGCTGCGCATCGTTGACCCAGAGAACGAGTTCATCGACAACCGGCCAACGAACACCAGTAGTGTCCTGCAGTGTCTTTTGAACCCGGTCGATTACGCTTTGTACGGTAACGGCCATGGCCTACCTCACGATTTGATAAACAAATCCCAAGCGGCCTCGCGGTCTTCGGGGCTTACATTTCGCCCGACTACGCGGTTAATTGCCGAGGCTTTGGGCGTTCCATCTGCTTTAAAGTCTTCCGGGTCGCCCACTTCGCAGAGCTTTTCGATCCCGGTCATCACGTCATCGAGGCTTTTTACTTCCTCAATTTCGTCAACATTCGGATTTTCTTTGGACACAGGGGGTGCTGCCTTGGGTTCAGAACCCACTTGACGTGCCCCAAGTTGGAGGGCGATGAGGCCGATCTCGTCGGACACCTCGCGATCCTCGCCAGGAAAAAACAGAACTACTGCGCCACTAAGCGTGGCAACTCGAATCTCTTTATCGGAGACAACCTTCACGAGTGCTCCTCGTCAGAAGTGGGGGCCCCCTCCGAAGAGAGGGCCCCCTATGCGGCTTACTGCGCGGTATCGAGCGCGATCACGCCGAAGTCCTGGACGGACCCGTTGTAATCGGCCTGATACTTCGGCTTACGGAGACCAAAGATCTTACCAATCGAGATACCAGACTGGTTCTGGTAGTCGAAGGTGTCTTCCACGATCTCAGGCATGCCGATGTCGGCCATCGCGAGAGCCTGCGCACCACAGAACAGAGCACGCGCGCCAATAACGTTGGCATTCGCACCCCACTTGTAGCCAGCAGCGCCAGCGTTCGCCGAAGTGCCAGTGGTCGCGCCAGAGGTGTTAAACACATGGCGGAACTCGTGCACCATCACGCCGTCGACCATCAGCGAGCTCGAGCCAGCGAAGAGCTGGTTGCTAGGACCGCGCACCGCCGCGTTACGCACGTTGGCGAGGAAGTCCGAATCGAGCTTGAGCGAGGCCATCTGCTGCGGGGTCACGAAGAGGTGGAACACCTCGTCGTTACCGGCAGAGCGGATGCCACGGATGTACTGATCCTTGGCATAGGCCTTGAGGTCAACGATGTGGCGATAAGCCAGCTTGTCCGAAGCCGTCACAGCGGTCGTGTCGCCGGCAACGATGCTCGTGCCAGAAACACGGCGGTGGCGAGCGCCGGTCGGAGCCGACACGTCAGACGCGAACTCGAGGTTCGACAGGTTCTGGCCGGCGCTCAGGACCGAGCGGAGACCGCCGTTGGTCTTGTGCGTATAGGCCACACCAGCGAGGGTGAGGAACGCGAGCTGGTCCATGCGGTCAGCCATCGCGTACGCGAGGGCGTCACGGCTCTGCTCACGGAAGTTCACCACGCTCTTCTGATCCGCGAGGCGGCCGGCAATGCGGTTCGCGAAGCGGAGCTGGTCGAGCTCGATGGTGATGTCGTAAGCGCGGAGCGCCTCTTCGTTACCCTCGAGGGTGCTGTCGCCGGTCACGCCGTCGCCGCTCATATCGGCGAGGAGGGTGATGACGGCCTTCGTGCCCTTGTCGGACTTCGTCAACTCAGTGACGCGCTGAATCATCGCATTCGAACCCGAACCAGCGAACTGGTTCACGAACGACATATTGCGGGCAACCCGCCAGAAATCGCGGCTCCAGGCAGTGAGCTGTTCACTGGTCAGTGCCGCAAAGTTAGTAAGAGCCATTTGGCTTCTCCTTTAAATTGCGTTAACCAAAACCCGTACCGCACTATGCAATACGAGCAACACAGCCGACTTCTTTGGTGCGGCTAACCCGTTCCCCCGTATCGTGGGGGCCCGACTTAGCGCGTGTTCACGAGACGCGATCTCGGCGGGTTTAACGCCTACGCAGGCGAAGATCGAACGTTTTTTACGTGTGCGACACGGCCGAGTATCGTCTCGGCGGACGAGTTCAGTTGTAGATTAGCAACACTAATACTAGTTCGCAACAGTCATATCAATTCTTTCGCATCTTTCGAAGAGTCAGTGCAAGACGAGCCCGTTGACCCGTCTTGCCCGACTTCTTGGCGGCAGCTTGGAGTTTCTTAACGGGGATTGTCTCCCCTTTCTTGACCCCCATGGACCGCCGCAGAGCACCTGGCTTCTTAATCGCGTCCTGGATCCAGTTGCTCTTAGCCATGGTTAGTACATCCCCATGCCTTTCTTCGCAGCCTTCTTGGGGGCCTTCTTGCTCCCCCCGTGTTTCTTGCCAGGCATCATGGAGCCGTCTGGCATCTTATGCATCGGGCCCTTTGCTTTCTTCTTCATCGCTTTTTGCCTCCTTTGGCAGTTTTTGCAGCTGCTCGGAAATTTGCTGCGGTTGGGGCTCCTTTGGAGCCAGGTTTACGCATCTTCTCGCCGCTGCCCGCCGCGATGCGGGCCCTCTTGCGGCGAATGTTTTCGTACAAGCCTGTCTTAGCCATCACCACTTCACCTTGTCAGCCCAATAAGCGGCCGACATTTTGCCTTTAGCGATGTTCTTGGCGTGGCGCGCCTTGAACGACTCCCGGCGGTTACGGTAGGCCTCGGACTCCCCCTGTTTACGGGGTGAGCCGCTGACGCCTTGCTGTCCAAACCGGATGGTTTTCACCTGGTCGCCCGACTTAGCCACGACAACGTGGCTCTTGGTCGGATGACTGGGGGTCCGCTTCGGCTTGTTGTAGCCCGACACTCCGGCTCGGGCGAGCCTTGGGTCGCGGCCAGCCATCAGATGACGTCTCCGCGCAAGCGCTTCAAGGTCGCAGCGGGGAGGGCGTTGAATTCATCCTCGGTCAGCGTCGAAATGTCGAAGGCCTTCTCCCCACGGGCGGCAGAGCTCTCTCCGGGCATCTCTGGCGGCTGAGATTCAGCAGCCTTCAGCTTGCGGGCGACCTCAGCGCGCTTTTTGGCGACCTCGTCGACCGTAGACTTCGGCGTCGCCGTGGGCGCCGCAAGAGCCGGCTCCGAAGAGCCACCCATATCGACCAGGCCGTATTCGCGGATAACAAATTTTGCCGCCTTCGACAGCGCCGCGACGGGGTTTTCGCCCTTCACAATGAAAGCATCCCGCAGGTCGATGACCTCTTGGGTGTACTTTTCATTGAATTCGGTACTCGACCGGTCAAATACCGGGAAAGTGTTCTCGAGCTCAGCTGCTGCCTGCTGCAACGCGGACATCTGCTGGCTCTGAGTGACCTTTTGCTCGACTTTTTGAGTCAGTTCGAACTCGAGCTGAGTCCGTTCGGCCTTGCGAATCTCGGCTCGGAGCGCGGCAGCCTTCTCGTGCTGCCCATCGAGCACCATATTCTGGTACTCAACCTCTTTCGCCGCAAAATCGTATGAGTCTGGCGCTGTTTCCGCCGCAGTTTTTGCGGCCATTAGGTCATCGAGCTGCTTTTGAAGCGCCTTCTGCTTCGCCAACACCTCGTCGAGGCGAGCCTTAGGCACCATCTTCTGCTTAGGCTCAGGTTCCGGGGCCTTTTTGACCTCAACTTCCGGAACTTCCGCAGCTGGTTCCGGAATAACCGGCTCAACCGCAGCCTTTTCAGGCTCAATTACTGGTGTTTCTGGGGCCTCGGCGACCGGTTCCGTGGCCGGTTCCGCTTGAACCTCGGCCTTCGGCTCCTGGCCGAGACCAAAATTGAAGTCAAAAGCCTGTTCGGGCGGGGCTTCAGTCGGGTCTGCACCCGGCATAGCCTCGAAAACAACGTCCTTCTTATCATCAGCCATAGTCAATCTCCTATTGTGGCGTCATAGGCCGCACGTTTGAGGTCTGGATAGGGCGCGGCGTACCCTGGTTCTGCGTCTTGGCGCTTGTCTGCATGACCGTTGCTGCAATACGAGTCGCTGCTGCAGTCTGCTGCTGGCTACGACGCGTTTCGTTGGTGAGCGATGCAAGCTCACGCCGCAGCTCGAGCTCGCGCTCCTTGAGAGCGATCTGAGTCTGCAGCTCCTGCATTTTGATCTGCGGCTGAACGTCGGCAACGTCCTGAACTTTGGCGATGTTGACGGCTGCTTCGGTCTGCAGCTTCTGAACTTCCGCCTGCAGTTTGGCCAGCGTAAGCTGAACCTGCTGCATGGCGAGCTCTGCCTGCATCGCGTTGGCTTCCATCTGCTCCGGAGTCTGCTCGACACCAGTCGCCATGCGGATGCGCTTGGCAAGCTCACCCTTACGGGCGAGGTGGCTGTACTCAATGATTGCGTCGTCCGGGATAGCCACGCCAACCTGACGCAGATTGAGCGCCTCGGCGAACTGCATCTCGTCGAACGAATCGCGCGCCGGAGCGGTGGAGACAATTACGTCGTACTCGCCAAGCGTCAAATCATTGACCACCCGGCCTTCGGGCGTCATCTGATTGACGACCAGCGGCTCACGCGGCTTCATCGGATCACTTTCATTCGTGATCTGAATGACGCGTTGCTCGGTGTAGAAACGCTGAACCAGGTTCAGCACCTTCTCGGCCAGGTACTGCCGCGTCTTACGCAGATTGTCGAGCGGCACCTGGATCATGATCACGCCGCGATTCTGCTTCGCCTGAATGGCGATGCCAGACACCTCGGCGCCATCTGACCCAAGCATCGAGTCATTAACACCACTGATGGTCTTGATGTTAAGCGCAGCCTTCTGGCTGATACGGTCGAGACCTGTCGGAATCTGGTTGGGCTGAATCTTGAGCGGCGGCTGCGAGCCACGGTTGTACTCGAGCACGAGTCCCGTCTCTGCGCCATGTTCCTCGAGATCGTCAGCAGTCATGCCAACAAGTGAACCGCTCTCAACCATCCAGCCGCTGTTGGCGGTGGTGTTGACGATGTGCAGCTCCTGGCTCGCGATCTTGTTCAGCTGCTCCTGCGGAGACAGGAGGTTGCGCACCATGCCGAAGGGACGCCCTCGGCGGAAGTACGCAAAGTAGGGGACCAGCGTGAAGTCCTCATACGGTGACCAGTCGTCGTGAAGAACGATCTTGTCGCAGGTTACGGTCCAGCGGACCTTGCGCTTGATCTTACTAATTATCCCGAGACCGTACTGCTTGGCAAACTTCTTCGCCTTCTGCTCCGTCCAGTCCTCAGGGACCTCGCGCTGATCGCCCGTGTTCGGGTCGACAAAGAAATCTGCGCGGCCCATCTTGCGGTACTGCCGCTCGATGACACGAAGCGCTTTGATGTTGCGGTAGTCGTCCTTGCCGGGGATCGCTGCGCCCAGGTAGTCCTGGGACGTGTCAGTCTTGCCGTAGCGAGTCTCTTCGTATTCGATCGAGTCGCGACCGAAGCCGTTGCCATTCTCGGCGACGAACCGTAGCGCTTCGGCTTTGTCTGCGCCGTAGAGCTCCTCGATCTCGTCGAGGGTCATCCATTTAGTTTCGAAGACCTCGTTCCATGTCTTAGGATCGTACTCCTTGGCATCCGGGTCGACGAGGATGTCTATCGGGTCTTTAGCCGTGATACGTACTTCGCCCTCTACGTGATCGCTGAAGTCCATGCGGACATCGAAGTACCCGCGACCGTCCATGATGAGACCATCGCTGAACACCTGCTGCTCGACCCAGTCGAGCTTGTTGTTGTCCGCGATCTGCATGTAGAGCTTGGTCAGTACGACCGCCACGTCCTGATCACCGCCACGGCGCGGCTTGAACTGAATGTCAGCACGGCGCGTGGACTGTTCTCCGAGGACCGTGTTCACGGTCGGGAGAATGGTGTTGATGGTCAGTGCCGGACGGCCCTCGGCCTCCAGCTTGGAGAGATCAGCCGTGTCCCACTGGTCGCCGCGATAGAACGCGTCGCACTTCTTGGCCATCTCGACGTACTGCAAGTGCCCGTTATCGCGGGCCCGGACGTACCGGTTCCACTGCTGATGGGCGAGCTGCTGGTCTTCAATGGTTTGAGGTTTAATCTTTGCCATAGTAGGTCACCGTGTGAGGCGGGGTAAAACAGGTAACCGCCCCAATGACGGTTGATCGGGAAGCACGAGTTTTACCCCTGGCTCGTTCTCTTTCCACCAAGCTCGATATTTCTTCTCCCCGCCTAGGCTATTCACATTTTGCGGGCTTGCGTAAAACGTCCACCCATTTTTGTCGTCACCTTCCCAGCGTCCTGCAGGAGGGGCTCCTTTAGCTCTCGAGTAATCACTATCAGTAGAGTACGTAGGATGAGTTGGCAGTTTGAAACGATCGGACAGGTGCCCGAACTGATCGGGCTCAAGGCCTGCTTCAAATGCTGCTTTTAAATCGTAGTCAGGGGTTTCTTTAAACCCGGTACGATTCTTCCATTCCTCATAGGTGGTAACAGTTACTTTGGGTTTTGCCATGTTACGCACTCATCGCGGATTTTGGGCGGGGTCCGCGAGCGATAGAGAGGAGCCTGTCCCGCCAGGAGGGTTCGTGAACAACCGGGGCTTGATAGGTGGAGAACTCAGTCATCATGAGACCGATCCACGCCAAGGCGTCGACCTGGTCGTCATGCATGCCGTTGGGGAAGCGCAGCAGCTCTGCGATCAGCGGTCCGCTGAAGGATGCGTCGCGCGGAAAGTATACTTTCCCTTGCTGCATGCGCCCCTGAATGGCTCGAGCTCGAGCTTCCTTGTCCCGTCGCCCCGTCTTCAGATCTTTGAAGTACGCTTCGTAGAGCCCGCGCTCACGCACGCGCTTCTCGAGGAACGGCCCGAGCGCCATTTCGATGTGGCCTTTTTCAACGCCAATGATCGACGGTCGCCACTGTTCGTAGAGATCTAGAATGCGCTCGACGAGCTCGAAGCCGTCGAAGCGTCCGCGCACAACATCCATCACGTACATGTCGTCACGGTCGTTGATACCAACTACGATGCCGACGCTGTAGTCGTTGCGGTCGTTCTTTCCGATGGCCAAGTCCCACGCGCAGTAGTAACGCATGGTGTCGTGGTCCACCTCATCAAGATCAAAGTACTGCACCATACTGCGGGTGAAATACTGACCGTCGTCCGCGACAGGGTTCTGCTGATAGAGCGCCGACCAGTCTCGAGGGCCTACCGCTTTTTCGATGCGGCGGAGCGACTCGACGTCGTACCTTTCCGCGTGGAGCGCTTCACCGGCTTTTCGGAACTCTTCGTCGGTTTCGGCGATGGCGGGGTATCGGACGACTTCCCATCCGTCTCCCCCTTGATCGCCCGCCTTAAGTAATCGACCAGCCAAGTCATCATCATGCCACCTAGTTAAAATGACGAGCACGCCACCGCCAGGCGCAAGACGGGTGTACGCCGTTGAGGTGTACCAGTCCCAGTTCGCATCCCGGTTGTTCTGACTTTCAGCGTCTTCACGGTTCTTGACCGGATCGTCAATGACGAGGACGTGCGCACCTTTACCGGTGATACCGCCGCCGACACCAGCTGCGACGAAGCCGCCGCCGGCTGTAGTCAGCCACGCCTCAGCGCTCTGACTATCCGGATCAAGGCGCGTTTTAAAAATCGCTTTGTAGGTAGGCTCACGGAGTACTTGGCGGACCTTGCGAGAGAAGCCCATCGCAAGCGAACCCGAATACGAGCAACTAATAAATTCGTGCTCAGGATTACGCCCCAGATGCCAAGCCGGGAATGCCACAGACGCAAGCGTTGACTTTCCGTGACGCGGCGGCATAAAGAGCATAAGGCGCGGAGACTTCTGGTCCACCACGTCTCGTGAGAACTGCTCAAGCCGTTTACAGACATCTTTGTGCACCCACCCTGCAAGGTAATCTGGATTGAACTTTTCAACGAACGGGAGCAGTCGCTTTCGAGCGAGGAGCCGAAAGGCGAGTTCCTTCTTGGCTCGTTCCTCGACGCTAAGCGCTGCTTCCTCTCCTCCTCTGTCCACGCTCTCCGTCGAGGTGGGATTGGGTAAAGCTTCGGCATCATCGGCCTTACAGTAGACACATAGCCCGTCCACCTCGCTCGAGTACAAGGTTACTGGGTGCGTGTTCTTGCACCGTTTGCACCTGCGAGTTGGGATTTCTTCAGTCAAGCGGAGTTTGGCTCCAGATACTTCAGGTCTTTACCAGCCAACTTGAGCAACTCTTCATCTGACATTCTTTCCATCTGTGTCGTGTTCACGCTGATATTGATCTGTGTCGCGTTGTCCGGGGCCGCCAAGCCGTGGAGCTTGACCAGCGAATCGACCGTATTCTTCATCTCAGTCGAGGTCGCCGCCGCGTTGTACGCGTCCAGATACATTGAATGCGCATGCGCCCGCGTGAACCTGACCTCCTCGCGAAACTGTTCGCGAAGAAAGTTCAGGGCTTTGACGACAGCGGGGCGTTTCGCTGCTTCATAAGCAGTCTGGTGACAGGAATATCCTGCTGCCCGACCAGCAGCCGCGATCGTCATCCCACGGGCCATGTAGAGAACCAGGCGTTCCTGCTGGACAGTCAGATCCCCAAGCGTCAGCCCCATGTAGGGCATGAACGACTGGAGCTCTAGCTGCTTTGCTTCGTCCACTACATCAGTGGACTGGGGTGCCTGGGTCTCTGATTGAATCGGTAGCGTCTCCAATGGTTATCTCATCCAAGAACACAAAAACCGGTGCTTGATCACCAAGCTTGTTCAACTCAATCTTGGCCAGGTATTCCTCGAGCGAGCTTGACTTCGGTTCCAACTGGACAGCAATGACCGACGCCACGTAGCCGTCGTAGACCAGCACTTCGTTCCCGCCTCGGTAGGCAGTACCAATAATGGCCGCATCGAAGCCCTCTATAGCGAATATCTGGACTTTCGGCAGCATTTATATTAGCCCCCCTAATTATCAATCACAAGAGTGCTGATAGATGGTCTTGACCCACCAGTACAGCATGTCGACTCCAAGGTTACCTCTCATCAGGTTCACGCGCCCGGCGACAAGCTGCACGTTGCCGGGGACATAGCCCATCTGGCTGTCGATTCTGTCTATGCTGGCATTGAAGTCTTTGCGGCCCGACCCATCCAGGTGGTGGGTCAGCACGACACCCGATATAGCACACCGACCTGCCTGCTCGACCCACAGGTCGTGCAGTAGTTCAGCTGTAATCGTGTAGTCCGTAATCCCGCGCTGCTTGCTGTCGTACCGGCTATTCCGGACGAGGTTCTTTAGGTACGACTGATAGCCCGAGGACCGTGTTTTGCGGTCATTGACCCGGTTACAGGCGCGGCAGAACTTCCGTTTCGCCACGCTCGTTCCCGATATCCGATTGAACTCATCCGGTGACAACTCTTTCTGGCACCGAGCACACGTTATGGGGTTCTCCAT
>RGWK01000210.1 GCA_010029775.1 Gammaproteobacteria bacterium | reverse complement strand
TGGCTCGCAATCTCGCGGGACTTCGCCGCCTGTGGGTCGTCTGCCCCGATCCGGATGTGACCAAGATTCGCTCGATCCTTGGGAGCGACGCGCTGCCCTTCGAGCTGCACGTCGAGCCCGAGCGTCATATCGTTCCGGAATTCGCCCTCAATATCCGCATGAGCGGCTGGTTCCGCCAGCAGCTCATCAAGCTCGCGAGCTTTGAGCACGTGACCGAAGGGCTCTACCTCACCCTCGATGCCGACGTACTTTGCACGCGTCGCGTCACCGCAGCCGAACTCATCGGTGATGGTCGTGGCGCCTGCGTGTCTTTTCCGGATGAGACCTTCCGCTACTGGTACGAACGCATCGAGCAGGTCATGCGCATCCGCATCCCGCCCGGGCAGGGCTGCCACAACGTCACGCCGGCGCTGCTGCACACCGGGGGAATGCGTGCCCTTGCCGAGGCCATCGATGGCAAACTCGCGCGCGGGGAGTACTCGCGCGGCTTGCGTGGGCTCAAGCAACGCTGGTGGCGGCATCAGACCCGCGGCGATACCCGCTATGCACCCTGGCGTGTGTTCCTCTCGGCGGCCCGGCCTTGGACCGAGTACGCGTTGTATTTCAGTTTTCTTGAACACAGTGGCCTGTTCGACCGGTTCCACGTGCGAGCGGAGCAGTGCATCTATGACAACGATCTGTCGCTCTGGCATGCCGATGACCGGCAGATCCCGAGCGACTGGGACCCCGCCCCGGCTTTCGCCGGGCAGGGCCCCCCATGGTTCCTGGTCGCGCAGTCCAATACTGGGATCAGCGCCGAGGCCTACCGGGAACGCCTCATTCCCCTGCTGCGTGGCACCGAACACGTGCCCACGCCCAACTGATATCGTTATAATCAGCCGCCATGGGGTCGACCGAATGGCGGCCTCGGTTCCGCCAAAGCTTTGTTAGTCACTGTTCAAAGAGGATTGTCACCATGAAGACTCCGATCATCATCAAGATGGCTGCTGTCGTTGCCGTTGCCGGTCTCGCCGGCTGCACCGACCTCAAGCCGCTGCAAGCCCAGATCGACAGCCTGAAGACTCAGGTTTCGAGCCTGCAGACGCAGGTTGCCGCCGCCAAGAGCTCGGCCGATGCCGCCAACGGCGCCGCCGCTTCGGCCGCCTCGGCTGCCAACGGCGCGCAGTCGACCGCCAACCAGGCGCTCGCCGCGGCTCAGGCCAGCCAGTCGTGCTGCGATGCGACGAACGAGAAGATCGATCGCATGTTCAAGCGCTCGATCTCGAAGTAATCGCGCCAGGAACGATTCGTTCCAAGAACGCCGCGTCCGCAAGGGCGCGGCGTTTTCTTTTGGGCGCACAATGCGTTTAGAGGATCAACTCAATAGCGGATCAGCGCCGATCCCCAAGTGAATCCGCCACCGAAGGCTTCGAGTAACAGCAACTCACCGCGCTTGATCCGTCCGGAGCGCACGCCGGCATCAAGCGCAAGCGGCACCGACGCAGCCGAGGTATTGCCGTGCTCTTCGACGGTGAGAATCACCCGCTCGAGCGGGATATCGAGCTTCTTCGCCGTCGCTTGAATGATGCGGATATTGGCCTGATGCGGCACGAGCCAGTCGATTGCCGACTTGTCGAGACCATTGGCGGCGAGCGTCTCATCGACGATCGAGCCGAGGGATTTCACCGCGATCTTGAACACCTCGTTGCCGGCCATATGGATGAACATCGGCGTGCGGCCGCGTTCGTCGACCGGGAAGCCCTTTGAAGGACCGACCGGGCAATAGAGCAGATCCTTGTGCGAGCCATCCGCACGCAAATGGGTCGAGATGATGCCGGGATCGTCGGCGGGCTTCAGCACCACAGCACCGGCACCATCACCAAAGAGGATCGCCGTGCTCCGATCGGTCCAATCGACGATGCGACTGAGAGTTTCGGCACCGACCACGAGCGCGCATTTCGCATCGCCGAGTCGGATGAACTTGTCGGCGATCGACAATGCGTAGATGAACCCCGAACACGCTGCTTCAACGCCCATCGCCGGGAAGTTGCGGACGCCGAGGCGCTCCTGCAGCAGCGTGCCGCAATTGGGAAAAATCTGGTCCGGGGTCGTAGTACCGAAGACGATCAGATCCAGATCCTCAGGCACCACACCCGCCGCTTCCATGGCGCGGCGTGCCGCCTCGAGCCCAAGATCCACCGTGGTCTGTCCCTCAGCAGCGATGTGTCGCTGGCCGATGCCGGTGCGCTCGCGGATCCACTCATCCGAGGTCTCGAACATCTTCTCGAGGTCGTGATTCGTCAGCACTTTTTCCGGCAGGTAACTGCCCGTGCCGGCAATCCGCGAATACATCAACTTCAAAGTTTCTCTCCCGAAGCCAAGGCGAGGGTCACGTGTTCGACCAACTGCCGCCGCACAGCCGTAGCTGCGATGGCGATGGCGCGAGCAAGCGCGATCCGGTCAGCACTGCCGTGGCTTTTTACCACGATGCGCCGCAGACCCACCATGACCGCACCGTTGTACTGCCGCGGATCCAGCGAACTCGACACGCGGCGCAGCACAGGACGCGCGATTAGCCCGGCGAGTTTCGCGCCCCAACTGGCCGTGAACTCCCGGCGCAGTCGGCCGCTGATGAGACCGGCAACGCCCTCCATGGTCTTCAGCGCGACGTTGCCGGTGAATCCGTCAGTGACGACCACATCCACTTCGCCCGTGAAGATGTCCTGCCCTTCGACGAAACCCCGGTACTCGAAGATATCGTGCTCGCCGGCGGCTGCTCGAGCGCGCAGGCGTGCATGAGCCTCCTGCACGAGATCATGTCCTTTGCTCTCCTCGGAGCCGATGTTCAGCACGCCCACGCGCGGCCTCGCGATATCGTGCACGTCGCGTGCGACGATCGCCCCCATCACCGCGAACTGCTCGAGCTGCAGCGCGGTGGCGCGCACGTTGGCGCCAAGATCAAGAAGGTGCGTGTGACCCCGCGCGTTTGGCACCGCCGACATGATCGGCGCCCGCTCGACCTCGGGCAGGCACTTGAGCACGAAATGTGCGATGGCGGTCAGCGCCCCGGTGTTGCCGGCGCTCACAGCAGCGGCGGCGCGACCCTCCTGGACGAGATCGACCGCGATGCGCATGGAGGAATCTTTTTTGCGCCGGATGGCCTCACGTGGCGCGTCGGTCATAAGTATGACCTGACTCGCCGGCACGATCTGCAGCCGTTCACGCATCGAAGGACTGCATCGTTCGGCCGCAAGCGAGCGCTCGATAATGGCCGCATCGCCGACCAGCAGCAGTTGCAGGTCAGGATCGCCCGCAAGCGCGAGCAGCGCCGCCGGAACGCATTCCTGCGCACCGAGGTCGCCGCTCATGACATCGAGCGCGAGGGTGGTCATGGTCGTTGCTCCGCGGGGGAGCCGGCGGCGCCGAATGCGCCGCCCATGGGTCAGCTCGCGGCTTCTTCGTCAGCCGGCTTCTCGATCACGCGCTTGCCACGGTAGAAACCGTCCGGCGTGATGCGATGACGGAAATGCGTCTCGCCCGACTGCGGATCGACCGACAGGGCGGGCTTGGCGAGGCGATCGTGCACCCGGCGCTTGCCGCGGGTGGACGGCGTTCGGCGACTTTTTTGAACTGGCATCTCGGACTCCTGACTAAATCTTCGTTCGGGCGAACTCTTTCACTTGCCGCGTTTCAGGAGCTCGCCCAGCCCCGCAAACGGCCGTTGTGCAGCCTCGTCTTCCTGCGTCGGCGCAGCGGCCTCGACCGCCACCCCGCACTCACGGACATCCTCGTGCCGCGGCACCAACGGCACCGCGAGCAGCAACTCTTCCTCGACGAGTTCGCTCAACGCGACTCGCCCTCCGGCTGCGAGTGTGGGCTCAAGCCCCATCTCGTTGCCCTCACCGACCTCGGCTTTCGCCGGATCGGTAACCAACCACAGTGTCGAGTGCGTATCGCAGTCGATCCACACCGGCTGCAGACAGCGCTGGCAGCGCAGTGGTACCCGCGCCCGCACACTGATCCGCGCCACCGGCTGTCCACGCTCGCGCGCGAAGTCGATGCGAGCAACCGCATGACCCTCGCTACGCGCGAGATCGGCGGCGAGCCGTGGCAGACTGGCTAGTGCAACCTCGCCTTCACGCGACTCACCCACGTCGGCCAGACGTTCGACATCAACAGGTCGTGTCCAGTCGGCCGGCATGGGGCGCGTATAATAGGGGC
>RGWK01000209.1 GCA_010029775.1 Gammaproteobacteria bacterium | reverse complement strand
GCCGACCGCTACGTCATCTCCACGCTGCTCGAGCCCATCCGCCTGGAGCTGCAGCTCACCGACTCGGGCATCGCCTTCCTGACGGGCACAGCCCTCGCGCTCTTCTACGTGCTTTTCGGCTTCCCGCTGTCTTGGCTCATTGATCGCTATAGCCGCCGCAACATCATCGCCATCTCGGTGATCGCGTGGTCAGCAATGACCACCACCTGCGGTCTCGCCCAGAACTATTGGCATTTGCTCGTATCGCGCATCGGTGTGGGCGTCGGCGAAGCCGGCGGTACCCCCGGAGCGAGTTCACTCCTGTCCGACTATTTCCCCGCCGCGCAGCGTCCCATGGCCCTGACGGTGTTTGCCCTAGGCGCCTCGATCGGTGCATGGGTGGGTGCCGATGTGGCCGGGCAGCTGGCCGACACCTACGGCTGGCGTCAGGTGTTCCTGTGGCTCGGCATCCCGGGCGTGCTGTTCGGCGTGCTGATCTTTCTCACCGTTCGCGAACCGAAACGCGGCCAGCTCGATCTCAACAAGACCGAGCAATCACCGAGTTTCGGCGACACCTTCAAATATTTGCTGCAGCAGCGCTCGGCCGTACACGTCATGATCGCGAGCGCCCTGACGGCTCTTTGGGGCTGGGGCCTCGTGTGGTGGACGCCCACCTTCTTGGTGCGCAACTTCGGACTGACTGCCGGTGAAGCCGGAGTCCTCACCGGTCCGATGCACCTGTGGGGTGGATCACTCGCAACGCTCTTCACCGCCTGGCTCGTCGCCCGCCCCTCCATGATCGACCCGCGGCGTGTCGTGTGGCTCATGGGTGCTGTCATTGGCATCGCCACCGTCGTGTCCTGGTTCATCTACACCAGCGATTCGCTGCGAAATATCGAGCTGTTGTTCTGGATCTTCATCCCGTCGATCTACTTCTACATCGGCCCCTGCTTCGGCCTGCTGAACAATCTCGCCGAACCACGGATGCGCGCCATGTTCTGCGCGTTCACGCTGTTTGTCGCCAATGTCGGCAATCTCATCATCGCGCCGCAGCTCGTTGGTCTCCTCAGCGACCACTACATCTCGACCGGCATGGACAATGCGCACTCGCTGCGCACGGCGATGCTGTGGCTCGTACCGACCGGCCTCTGGGCGACGTTCCACTACTTCTGGTCCGCGCGCCAAATCGTTGCCGACCAAACCCGTGCCACAGGAATCGACCCCATAGCCGAGGTTCGAACGCCGTGAAGATGATTCCCCGTCGCTGTGTCACTGCAGCAGCACTCGCCGCGCTGTTGTCGCTGGGTCTTGCGAATGGACCCGCCGCAGCGCAAGCCTCGGGCACGCTGCGCATCATCACCTGGGCCGACTACGTACCGGCCGACGTGGCGGCGCAGTTCACCCGGGAAACGGGCATCAAGGTGGAGATCGCGCTGTCCAACAACGAGGAGATGATCTCCAAGCTGCGGGCAACACGCGGAGCAGGCTTCGACCTTGCGCAACCTTCGCAGGATCGGATCGCCGGTCCGCAGCAGGAGTTCGGCATCTACAAGCCGATCGACCTCTCCAAGGTGCGCGTCGATCGCATCCAGCCTGATCTGCTCGCCACCGTGCGTCGTAACGCCACGGTGGGCGGCAAGCTGTACGCGCTGCCCTACGTGTGGGGCGCGGAGGGGCTGGTCGTCAACACCAAGCGCACGAAGATCAATGATTACCTGGATCTGTGCCGAGCGGATTTGAAGAGTCGAACCTCCGTTCGCTTGCGCCGCCCTACGTTGATGGCCTTCGCCTTTGCCATGGGCAAGGATCCGTTCGCACTCTATGGCAATCGCCCGGCCTACACCGCACTCATGGAACAGGTGGGCGCCAAGCTCATCTCCTGCAAGGCCAACTTCCGCTTTTTCTTTGATAATCGCGATCAACTGCTGAACGGCATGCGCTCGGGCGAGTTGCATGCCGCCATGATGTGGGACTCCGGCGGCTGGCGGCTCAACCGCGAGAACCCGGACATCCAGTTCATCGCGCCCAAATCCGGGGCCCTCGGTTGGCTCGACACCTACGCACTGCCCGCACGCGGCAAGAACGAGGCCGCAGCCTACGCCTGGATCAACTTCACGCTGCGGCCCGACATTGCGGCGCGCATCGCCAAGTCCATCGGCAACTTCTCCGCCGCGAAGGGCGCCGACGCACTGACCGACCCCGTGCTGCGAGCACAGTTCGCAGCGAGCTTTCCGGATGGCTTCAAGAGCGTGCGCTGGTACCCGGCCATTCC
This sequence comes from Gammaproteobacteria bacterium, assembly GCA_010029775.1. GTDB lineage: Bacteria > Pseudomonadota > Gammaproteobacteria > Steroidobacterales > Steroidobacteraceae > UBA964. The sequence continues at coordinate 1,963 of RGWK01000209.1, read as the reverse complement.
GCCGGGTCTGGAGGAGATCGAGGGTCGGATCCTCGATCGAATCAAGGCAGCCCAGTAATCGCAGATCCGTGGCGGATATTCTCGACAAGGACCTCGAGGCCAAGGCCCTGCTGAAGCGCTTCGGCAGCCACACCGCCGTCGATGCGCTGTCCTTTGGCGTCAAGCGCGGCAGCTTTTTCTCGATACTCGGCCCCTCCGGCTGCGGCAAGACCACTCTGCTGCGCATGATCGCCGGCTTCATCGAGCCAGACTCGGGCGATCTTGATATCGGCGGTCGCAGCATGCGTGGCGTGCCGCCGAACCGACGTCCCGTCAATATGGTGTTCCAGCAACTGGCCCTCTTCCCGATGATGACAGTCGGCGAAAACGTCGGCTACGGACTCGCGCGCCGCGGCGTGCCGCGCGCGGAGCGTGAACGCAAGGCCGAGGCCATGCTTGAGCGAGTGGGCTTGCCGGGTTCGGCGCGAAAACGGGTCGACGAACTCTCCGGGGGTCAGCGTCAGCGGGTGGCCATCGCGCGCAGTCTCGTGCTCGAACCGACGCTGCTGCTGCTCGATGAACCCCTAGGCGCGCTCGATCTGAAACTGCGCGAGCGCATGAAGATCGAACTTAAACAATTGCAGGCCGCATTCGGCACCACCTTCGTGTACATCACCCACGATCAATCGGAAGCACTCGTGCTGTCCGATCAGGTGGCCGTGATGAACAATGGTCGTTTCGAGCAAATCGGCACACCGCAGGAGCTGTACTACAGTCCCGCCACACCGTTCGTGGCCGGATTCGTCGGTGCGAACAATCGCATCGATGGTCGCGTGTCGGCAGTTCAAGGTGATTTCGTAGACGTCACCACCGCCGAAGGCTGGACGGTGCGCGCGCAACGTCACGGACCAATCTCTGCGGGCGATACCGCAACCACGTTCGTTCGTCCGGAGACCGCTGTGCTCGGTCGTAGCGTCGAGGAGCTGGCGCTGCCTGCGGAGGCACCGGTGCATCACGGCATCGTCGAGAGTCTGTTGTTCGATGGAGCGAACTCCGCGGTGCTGCTCCGCGAGAGTCGAACCCGTGCCGAATTCCGCGTCGCCTTGCCGCAAACCGGCCGTTTTGCGGATCTCAAGGTTGATGAGACGGTGGTGTTCAGCTTCGCACCCGAGCGAGCGGTGTGCTTTGCCGCTGGGGCACGCCATGGCTGAGGCCCGCGCCAGGGCATCGCACTACCTGCTGCTGTGGCTGCTGCTTGCGCCGGCGTTACTGTGGCTTTTCGGTCTTATCTTGCTGCCTCACCTCGATCTTGCCCTGCTGTCCTTCCACGAGCGAACAGGCCCGGGTGAATACGCGTTTGGACTCGAGCAGTACCGAACCTTCTTCGCGGAACCCTTGTATTGGGATGTGTTCGTGCGCACGGCGGTGATCTCCATCGTGGCTACCGCACTGACCTTGCTGCTGGCATTTCCGATCGCCTGGACGATCGCCAAGCTGACGCGCGGTCGACTGAGTGCGCTGCTGTTTGCGGTGTGCCTGATCCCGTTCTGGGTCAGCGAAACCGTGCGAACACTCGGCTGGATGATTCTGCTGCGTGAGACGGGGGTGCTGCCCGGCCTACTCGTCACGCTTGGCCTGACCGATGCGCCCGTCGAGATGCTCTATCACGATGCGACCATCCTCGTGGGACTTGTCTACACCTCGCTGCTGTTCATGGTGGTGCCGCTCTATGGCAGCCTCGAGAGCCTCGACGACTCGCTGATCGAGGCCGCGTACGATCTCGGAGGCAACGGCTGGACGGTGCTGCGCACGGTGGTGATCCCGCACGCCATGCCTGGCATCACCGCAGGCTGCATCGTGGTGTTCATGCTGACGCTCGGCAACTATCTGACCGCCTCGTTGCTCGGCGGCAAGAATTCGTTATGGTTCACCGAGCAGATCTATACCCAGTTCATCACCCGTTTCAATTGGGAGCAAGGCGCAG
>RGWK01000208.1 GCA_010029775.1 Gammaproteobacteria bacterium | reverse complement strand
TCTTTCAACCGATTCACCCCGGTCTGTCGCAGCACGGATTTCTCAAAGTGCCAGGTGTCCGAGATCGTCAACGCTTACGACAACACCCTTCTGTATACGGATCACTTACTGGCGGAGACCATTAATCGACTGCAGTCGATCGCAGATCGTGTCGACTCAGCGATTCTCTACGTGTCGGATCACGGCGAGTCGTTGGGTGAGAATGGATTATTCCTGCACGCTGTCCCGTACGCTCTCGCGCCTCGCGTGCAGACGCACGTGCCAATGGTGTTTTGGAGCACGCCGGGATTTGCCGAGCGCATGGCCGTTGATCAGCAATGTTTGTTCGAACAGCGTAACCAGCCTCTCTCACACGACAACTTCTTGCATGCGGTGCTCGGGCTGCTCGATGTCTCAACATCAGTACGCAAACCGACACTCGACTTCGTCCGTTCTTGCCGCCGCCCTGTCGCTACTGCTGCGGGCTGACCCAGCCGCGCGAACGTTCCACGGCTCGAGCCCACTCGCGCATCCGCGCTGCGGCTTCGTCACGGCTGATTGATGGCTCAAAGTATCGGTCCATTTGCCAGCGTGACTGTACGTCTTCGGCTGAATTCCAGAAGCCACTTGCGATACCGGCGAGATAGGCGGCGCCAAGCGCTGTCGTTTCGGTGACGGCGGGGCGTACGACCGGGACTCCAAGCAGATCTGCCTGGAACTGCATCAGGAAGTTGTTCCGCGATGCTCCACCGTCGACGCGTAATTCGCTAAGTGGAACCGCCGCATCGCGCTGCATGGCCTCAAGCAAATCTGCGCTTTGAAACGCGATGGCCTCGAGCGCCGCCCGAGCGATGTGCCCTCGGGTTGTACCCCGGGTAATGCCGACGATGGACCCGCGGGCGAATGGATCCCAGTACGGGCTGCCGAGGCCTGTGAAGGCGGGTACCACGTAGACACCACCATGGTCAGTCACGCTCGTTGCGAGCGCTTCGATTTCCTCTGCCCGCTGCACGAAGCCTAGGCCGTCACGTAGCCACTGAACGACGGCCCCGCCCACGAACACGCTTCCCTCGAGGGCATACTGCAGACGCTGGCCATGTTCTGTCGCGACGTTGCAGGCCAGAGTCGTGAGCAGCCGATGGGTTGAGGCGAGCGCGGCATCACCCGTGTGCATCAGCATGAAGCAGCCGGTGCCGTAGGTGTTCTTGGCCATGCCGGAGCGAAGGCAGGCTTGTCCGAACAAGGCTGCTTGCTGATCGCCAGCGATACCCGTCAGCGGTATACGTACGCCGCCGATGGCGACTCGTAATCCTGAGTCGATCGAGGAGGGCTGCACCTTCGGCAGCAGCGCGCGAGGTATCCGCAGCAAATCCAGCATCCACGGATCCCAGTCGCCAGTTTGCAGATTCAGCAGCAAGGTTCGGCTGGCATTAGTGACGTCTGTAACGTGATGAGCGCCATCGGTCAGTTTCCAGATGAGCCAACTGTCGATAGTGCCGAAACACAGTTCGCCACGCTCCGCACGCTCTCGTGCATGGGGTACATGATCGAGTAGCCAGGCGAGCTTGGTGCCTGAGAAATACGGGTCTAGAAGCAGGCCAGTGCGTCGGGCGACTTCGGCTTCATGGCCAGCTTCTTTGAGTGTCTGACAGCGCGCTGCCGTTCTACGATCCTGCCAAACGATGGCTGGAGCGAGAGGCTTGCCGGTGACGCGATCCCACAGAACCGTTGTTTCACGCTGGTTGGTGATGCCCACTGCCGCGAGGTCGCCCGGACGAGCGCCGACCTCAGCGAGCACTGCCTCCACCGAACTGCGCTGGCTGAGCCATATGGCAACAATGCTGCCGCGGTGATCAAACAGTATCGCTCGAGAACTCGTCGTTCCCTGATCCAGTGCGAGTATCCAGCGGCTCATGCGGCGCTCCGATGTGTCTGCAGCCAATGATCAACGCGTGAGACCGCATCAACGGGCAGGTGCAAGCCGAGTTTGCTCCGACGCCAAAGAATATCTTCGGCCGCTTTCGCCCACTCAACATTGACGAGATAGCGCAACTCCACCGCGAAAAGCCCCGGGCATACTTCCTCGCCTAGATCGGCTGTGGTCGTGGCATTTCCCAGAATCCCTTTCGCGCGACTACCGTAAGCACGCGCCAGGCGTTGCAGAAGAGTAGCAGGCAATGCCGGATAAGCCGCAACAAGCTGACCAAGGAATAGTTCGAAATCGCCGCGATCCAGGTCGCCACCGGGTAGCGGGGCCGATGCCGTCCACGGATCGCGCCTGGCACCGAGGGCCGCGCACAGCTGATTTACTGCCTCCTCGGCGAGTACGCGGTAGGTCGTGATCTTGCCGCCGAACACACTGAGCAGTGGTGCGGGTGTCGTTGTCAGCTCGAGCGCATAGTCGCGTGAGACGGCTCGTGCATCCGTCGACTCATCCTCGAGCAAGGGACGGACCCCAGAGTAGCTGTGTACGACATCATCAGGCGAGATGACCTTGCAAAAGTAGCGATTGACTTCATCACAAAGATAACGCGTTTCCTCGGATGATATCTTCGCCTCCGCGGGACTGCCGTGATACTCGACATCTGTCGTGCCGATCAGAGTGAAATCGTGCTCGTAGGGAATGGCAAAGATCACTCGTCGATCCGTGGCCTGAAAAATGTAGGCGTACGGATGATCGAACAGCTTGGGTACTACAATATGGCTGCCCTTGACGAGTCTCAGTCCATGCCGAGCGGCGCCCGGCGCACTACTTGAGTTGAACAGTGCCGCCCACGGCCCCGCAGCATTGACGACCGCGCGTGCGCGGACTGACGTTAGCGCGCCATCCGCTGATTCCAGTGCGACGAGCCAAGCCTCTCCTGCATCGGGTGCAATCGACTGACATCGGGTTCGTGTACGAATGTCGGCGCCATGCTCCTGCGCACCGAGCGCATTGAGGACCACGAGCCGCGCGTCGTCCACCCAGCCGTCTGAGTACTCAAACGCTTTGCGAAACTGTGCCTGCAGGACCTGACCCGCAGCGTGCTGGCGAAGATCAATTTGTGTTGATGCTTGCAGACTGCGGCGCCGCGCGAGATGGTCATAGAGAAATAGGCCAGCGCGGATCATCCACGCCGGTCGCAGCGACGAATCGTGCGGCATCACAAAGCGCATCGGATACATGATGTGCGGCGCGGCGGCCAGTAGCACCTCACGCTCAGCCAGGGCCTTGCGAACCAGATTGAATTCCATGAACTCGAGGTACCGCAGGCCACCGTGAATGAGTTTTGTGCTGGACGAGGAGGTGTGCGCTGCGAGATCGTGCTGCTCGCAGAGCAGAACCTTGAGCCCGCGGCCAGCCGCATCCCGCGCGATACCGGCGCCGTTGATTCCCCCACCCACGATGACAACGTCGAATGCGTCTGGTTCGGTGCGGTCTGTCGTTGTCATGGTTCGCTGTCTAAACACATTTCCAGTCAAAAAAGCCGAAACGAGGGGGGTGGGTCATAGTTTACTGTTTTGACCTATAAAAAGGTTTGAGGGAGGCAGGCGTCCAAGCGGCTTTACGACCGGCGTCATAGCGCGTGTATGCTCGGCCCATGGGGGAGGTTACGCAGTTGCTCGATCGGGTACGACAAGGCGAGGGCGACGCGCTTGCGGACCTGTTCCAGCTCGTATACCCGGATCTAAGACGGCTCGCACGCGCGCGGCTCAGCGCCCATCAGCGCAACACCTTGCTCGATACGACCGCGCTGGTTCATGAATGCTTCCTAAAGCTTTGCGCTGTTGGGACACTGCAGCCGACTGATCGAGCCTATTTCTTCGCCTACGCGGCGCGTACCATGCGGTCGATCATCATTGATCTGGCGCGAGCGTCTCTTGCGGAGCGTCGAGGCGGTCAGTACGCCAAAACCACTTTGGACACCGCGGTCATCGGCGAGGCGAAGCCCGAAGGCGAGGTGCAACTGCTGGCGTTACACGATGCATTGGACGAGCTCGCCTCTTTGGATGCCCGGATGGCCAAGGTCGTTGAACTTCGCTACTTCGTTGGTCTGACCGAACCTGAGATCGGTGAGATTCTGGGGGTCACGGATCGTACGGTACGTCGTGACTGGGAAAAGGCCCGTCTATTGCTCGCTGCCGCACTTGGTCAGTAGCCCGCACCTGTTGAGTTTGTCCGGTTCGACCGCCCTGTGCCGTAGTCCGACAGCCACAAAAATCCGGAGGCATGCGTGCTCCCTGAGGTATCCGCCAACTGGCCTGTTCT
>RGWK01000207.1 GCA_010029775.1 Gammaproteobacteria bacterium | reverse complement strand
CCGAAATACGCATCGCCCATGCGCGTCGCGCCTGCAGTGCCGGCCAAGGGTTCAGCCACGAGCAGCCGCCCGCCGGGGGGCAACGCTTCGTAGGCCGCACGCAGCATCCGCTCGACCCGCGGATCGTCGTGATCGTGCAGCACCCGCACAAAGGTGATGAGATCCGCGCCGTCGGGCAGCGCATCGCGGCTGAAATCACCGGGCACAACCTGGCTCCGCCCGGCGAGGCCCGCGGCGGCGAAGGCGGCTTCAGCCTCGGCGGCCACTCCTGGAAGATCGAAGAGCATCAGGCGCGCCTTGGGGGCCCGGACCGCGAGGGCCCGCAGGAAGGTGCCATCGCCACCGCCGACATCAAGCACGCTGCGATGCGCCCGCACGTCGTAGGCGTCGAGAATCTCGCCCGCCACGAGTTGTTGCGAGGCAGACATCAACCGCGTGTAGGCCCGGGTCGACTCGCGAGCCACAGCGTCGGGCGCCTCCGCGGCGGCATACGGCCAGTAGCGAGCCAAAGCGGTAGAGCCGCGCGGCGCGGAGAGCATCGCGAGCGGATCGACGAGGTCGGCGTACAGCACCGCATGATGCTCGATCATCGCGAGCACACCGGGGTTGCCGAGCAAGGCTGCCCCGCGCAAACCAAGACCCCAGCTGCGCGCAGGGTCTGGCTCCTCGCGATTGACCGCATCACCGGGATCGCGCAACTCGAGCACCTCGAGCGCCGCCGCAGCTCGCAACAAGGTCCGCAGTGCTGCGGGTGGCAAAGCGATTTCTGCCTGCAGTACGCCCTCTGCCACCGCGCCCGCGCGCAAACGCTCAAGTAACCCGAGCCGCAGGCAGGCCAGAATGACCTGCGAATACACGAAACCCGCGACCACATCGAACATCTCGCGGGCCTCGATGCGCGCGATGGAACGGGTGAGAGGAAAAGCCGCCGCCCAGCGCTGAAAGCGCGGGTGCATCACCCATTGATTGCGCCAATCGCGCCAGGAGCGCTTGCCGAGCATCAACGACAGCGTCCCCGTACGCGCGGCGCTCAGGCCGCGCGCTGCAACAGGCTCGCGGGCAAGAGGCGCTGCGCCTCGAGTTCGACGAGATCACGCAGAAATTCGGCACCCGGGCATTGCGGAATCGACTCCGTCGCCTCGCGCATCAAGGCATCAAAGCGTTGCACCGTGCCCTGTAGGCCGAGCTCCGCCACCGCCGTCGGTCGACCGAGATCCGCGTCACGATGGGCGTTCTTGCCGAGTTCCTCCTCGGTGCCGAGCGCATCGCGCACATCGTCGGCCAATTGATAGGCCTCGCCCAGCCGCTCGCCGAGCGTGCGCCAAGGAGTCGGGTCTGCGCCCGCCGACAGCGCACCGCCCACGGTCGCCGCGACGAACAGCGCACCGGTTTTCAAACGGCGATACTCTTCCAGTGGAGTTGCGGTCTCGCACTCCCAAGCCTGACCGGCAACGATGCCGCCGGGCGCGCCGGCAGCACGCCCCAGAGCCAGCACGATGCCCGGAAGCCGCGGGGCCGCAGCGGAAAATGCGCGAGCCACATTCTGGAAGGCGAGCACGATGAGCGCATCGCCGACGAGCAACGCGATCCGTTCATCGAATGCGCGATGCACCGACGGGCGGTTCCGCCGTAGTGCTGCGTCGTCGAAACAGGGCAGGTCGTCATGCACCAGCGAGGCGCAATGCAACAATTCAATCGAGGCCGCAGTCGCCTCCGCCAACGGCGAATGCGGCTCGCCGCAACCGGCGGCGATGGCGAGGCAAAGGCGCGGGCGAATCCGAGCGCCGCCCGGAAATACCGCATAGCGGATGGCGGCGGCGAGGCGCGGTGGGCAACCCAGCGTATCGCAGGACGCCACTGCGACCTCCAGAGCCTGTTCGATAGCGGAGGTGCTTTCCATGGTCAGGCCCTCAGACTGGCATATGTCAAGTTAGATTGTCACACTGGGCTGTCATGCAATATAGACATCACCCTGTAGCGAGTCAAACCGGCCCGGACTTCGCCGCGCCGCTGCCGACCAACGGCTACGCGTGGTGGTACGTGGATGCGCTCAGCGACTGCGGCCGTCACGGCCTGACGATGATCGCCATGCTCGGTTGCGTGTTTTCTCCGTGGTATGCCTGGGCGCGGGCGGACGGGCGGCGGCAGGTCGACCCGCTCGAACACTCGGCGCTCAACCTCGCCCTGTACGGTGCTGCCGGTCATCGCTGGACGCTCACCGAGCGTGGCGCGGCGGACGTGCAGCGCAGTGCAGATCGACTACGCGTCGGTCGCAGCGGCCTGCAGTGGGATGGCGCTGCACTGCACGCCGAGGTCAATGAAATCACGTCGCCATGGCCGACGCGTCTGCGCGGCAGACTGCGCCTGACTCCCCATCACCTGATCGGTATCGGCCACGACATCGACCGGGATGGCGCGCATCGCTGGTATCCGATCGCGCCGCAGGCGCGCATCGAGGTCGACTTCACCCACCCTCGCCTGCAGTGGCGCGGCCACGCGTACTTCGACGCCAATCAGGGACTGCGACCACTCGAGACCGACTTTCGCAGCTGGAACTGGTCGCGTGCGGCACTGGCCGATCATGCGCGCGTCTACTACGACACGGAGTGGCGCGGTGGTGGAGGTCGCGCGCTTGCGCTGCGGTTCGATGCTCTCGGCGAACACCCCTGCGAGCCGCCGCCGCAGCGGATGCTGCCGAGCACACTGTGGGGAATCGAGCGTAGGACCCGCTGCGATGCGGCAGCGCAGGCGTCGATCAACCGAACGCTTGAAAGCGGGCCGTTTTATGCCCGCTCGCTCGTTGACACCACGGTGGACGGGCAGCCGATGCGTGCCTTTCACGAAAGTGTGTCACTCGATCGCTTTGCCTCGCGATGGGTGCAGACGCTGCTTCCAGTGCGCCTGCCGCGACGGCCTCTGCAGCAAAAGGCCTAGACGGTGCCGCTCCGCTGATCCATACGCTCGAGTCGTTCGAAGGCCCGCAGCGCAAGGGAAAACTCGCGCGCCAGCAGACTCTCACCAAGGTGCTCAGCCGCCACGCCATGTTGCCGGTCGTGACGCGCCACGGCCTCGACCAGAAAGGCCGCCTCGGGCAAGGCCGGACCCGCATCGACAGGCGGCCCACCATAGCTCGACACCGTAATCGCCTGCAGTAGCAGGAACAGTTTGCGCCGCGCCGAAACGACCGCGCGCGAACTGATCGAATCGCCGCCATGACGCTGCACTTCGCGGCCGATCTGCGCATACATCAGCCGCGCCGCGTGGATGGCGGGACGGCATTCCACGGGCAACTCGGCGACTCGGGTTGCTGCAACCAGCGCTGCGGATCGATGCCCGCCTCGCGCAACCAACCTAGCGGCAGATAAATACGACCCATTCGCGCGTCTTCGCCGACATCCCGCGCGATATTGGACAGTTGCATGCCGATGCCCAGATCTGCAGCGCGCGCGAGCGCGTGCGGTGCCCGCACACCCATCAGCAGTGACATCATCACGCCAACCGTACCGGCTACGCGCGTCGCGTAGGCACGCAGGTCAGACAGTTCCTCGTAGCGACGGCCCTCCGCATCCCAGGCAAAGCCTTCGAGCAAGGCCGCGGGGATGTCGATCGGGATATGAAAACGCGCCACCACATCGGCGAGTGCACGATCGGCAGCGTTGTCGATCGGCTCGCCGCGATATGCACGCTGCAGACGATTCGTCAGCGTCACCAGCGCCGGAGCGGGATCACTCGCGTTGTCGATGGCGTCATCCGCTTCTCGACAGAAGGCGTACAACGACAACGCAGGTTCACGCACGCGGATAGGCAACAGAAAGGACGCCGCGTGGAAGGTCCGCGAGCCTACGCGAATGGCCTCGCGACAGGCCTCGAGATCCGCCCGCGTCGCAAGGCCCGGTGCCATGCCACCATCACCCGTCATGCTGATGTCCCCGCCCTGGCCCCCGGGTCACTTTACGTCAGGGGTTTGCGCCGCGGCAACTCGCGTGCCACCACCGCGCGCCGAGCCACCGGTCCAGGCCATATCGATCATGGCCACTTCACCGAATGTGCACCCACGACGCAGTGCCTGCTCGATGATCGTCCACGAGCTCAACGGCATGCTGAGCCACGGCCAGGGATCACGCAGCGACCACGTCACATCGCGCGCACGCCGCAAAAAATTCAGATTGCGCGAAAACCGCTCGGTGAACATCGACTTCTGTGTCTCGGTGAGGCAGGGATAGAACTGC